>JBBSRB010000022.1:0-29318 GCA_038243445.1 Chitinophagales bacterium
ATGTCTATCGGGCACCTGGTGCTGGCTATTCCGCAAGGCTGGAGCTTTTTTTACGGTATGGCTTTTATCATTTGCGGCAATGGCTTTTTTAAGCCAAATATATCGAGTTTAGTAGGCACGCTGTACGCCGAAAACGACCCACGGCGCGACAGCGGTTTTTCTATTTTTTACATGGGCATTAATATAGGTGCGGCCCTTGGTGGTGTTTTGTGCGGTTATGTAGGCGAGCGAATAAACTGGCATTATGGCTTTGGGCTCGCAGGTATTTTTATGGTGCTTGGACTGGTTGTTTTTTATTTTGGAAGAAAATCTTTGGGACAAAAAGGATTGCCGCCCGATGATCTTGTTATTAAAAAACCGGTACTTGGTTTTATAAAAACCGAATGGGCTATTTACGCAGGTACGCTGCTAATAATCCCTTTTATTGTAGCGCTATTTAATAGGTACGAAATAATGGATTACCTGATGTTTGGACTTGGATTAGTAGCCCTTTTATACATTTTGTTTATTGCTTTTAAGCTGGAGAAAGATGCACGGTTCAAATTATTTGCCGCTCTTGTGATGATTGTTTTCAGTACCCTTTTTTGGGCCTTTTACGAGCAAAACGCAGGCTCCCTAAACCTGTTTGCTATGCGCAATGTAAATATGCACTTTTTAGGACTGGATTTGCCTGCGCTTTCAGTAAATAATTTTCTGCCGCCGGGTTGGGTTATACTACTCAGTTTCTTTTTTGCGTGGTTATGGCCGTGGCTGAATAAACGCGGTAAAGAGCCTTCCACACCTTTAAAATTCGGCTTTTCGTTTGTGCTGATGGGCATTGGCTTTTATGTATTTTATTGGGCTTGCAAAACCAATGCGGACACAGGTTTAATTCCGCTTTGGGCTTTTGTTGCAGGCTACTTTTTTATTATTTGCGGAGAGCTTTGTTTGGCCCCTATTGGATTGTCAATGGTTACCAAATTATCGCCTGTAAAAATGGTTGGTTTAATGATGGGCATTTGGTTTTTTGCATCGGCTATTGGCGAGTTTTTAGCGGGTAAAATAGGGGCTTTAATGAGTGTGCCCCAAGAAGTACAAAACCAGCCGGTGCAATCGTTGCCGTATTACGCCGATATACTTTTTAAAATTGGATTAGGCTCTTTGCTGATTGGTGTGTTGCTTATTATTATTGTTCCGCTTTTACGAAAATGGATGGGTTCGGTTCGGTAAGCACGATAATTATTTAGCAAGTAAAACTCTAAAGCCAATATTTAATGGTGTAGATGTACCTAAACTTGTGGTAAAGCCAAAAGCAGAATTATGTGAAGTAGAAGTTCCACCAAGAAATGTATTATTTGTTTTCGATCTTCCGTAGCTGATGCCCGCCAGTTCGTTAAAGCCCAACTCCAGATGAAACTTTTTGGTTAAAGCATACGAGAGACCTGGTGCTACACTTAAGCCTACGTTCCAGCCATTTGTTTCTATTCGTTGTTCGGTATTGTTTGAAAGTTGAAATTGGTTGTTATGGTTATAATTTAAACCGCCTTGTCCAAATAAATAGAAATTTTTTCCTAATGGCAAATACTTGCGCAAAAAAACGCCTGCACCATAGGTTGTATTTTCATAAGGTGTAAAGGTATTTCCGCCCGTTTTTCTTTTTTGATTTGTTTGTCCATAACTTATGCTTCCGCCAACGACAGTATTTTCTTTTATCGCAATGCCAGCCGATAAACCAACGTAATAACCTGTTTGCTTTGCTTCGTAATTATTTTCAGCCTCCGATTTGTTGTTGCCGAAACTAACGCCGCCGCCCAATAAAATGGAGCCTTTTGTAATTTGTGCCGAAGCAGCTAAACTTCCTGTTAAAACCAGTAAAAAGAAGAGTACAATTTTTTGCATAAATGTTATTTTATTGTACGAATTTGTTACATAAAAACAGAAAGCAGAACACTGGTGTTCTGCTTTAACATTCAATTACAATATTGTTTTGCAAGCGCAAAATCAATTTCAAATCATTTCGCCTCCAAAATAACCTTGCAAAACCGGCGGCAGTAAAATGCCGTTTTCAGTTTGATTATTTTCCAGCAAACAAGCAACTATCCTGGGCAACGCCAACGAACTTCCATTTAACGTATGCACCAATTGCGATTTTCCTTCACCATCTTTATACCTGATCTTCATGCGGTTTGCCTGAAAGGTTTCAAAATTCGATACCGAGCTAACTTCCAGCCATCTTTCCTGCGCAGCGCTATACACTTCAAAATCGTATGTAAGCGCCGATGTAAAGCTCATATCGCCACCGCACAACCGTAGTATGCGGTACGGCAAACCTAATGACTGAATTAATCCTTCTACATGCAGCACCATTTCTTCCAGCACGCCATAACTTGTGCCCGCTTCCACCAACTGTACAATTTCAACTTTATCAAACTGGTGCAGCCGGTTCAATCCGCGAACATCTTTTCCATAGCTGCCGGCTTCCCGCCTAAAACAAGGCGTGTAAGCCGTCATTCTTATCGGCAGGTCTGTTTCCTTCAATAATACATCGCGGTAAATGTTGGTTAGTGGCACTTCAGATGTGGGAATTAAAAATAAATTGTCTTCTGTTGCGTGATACATCTGTCCCTCTTTATCGGGCAGTTGTCCGGTGCCGTAAGCAGAGGCTTCGTTAACCATCAGCGGCGGTTGGTATTCGGTGTAACCCGCAGCAATATTGTATTCTAAAAAGTATTGAATTAAACTCCGCTGAAGCTTTGCGCCATTGCCTTTGTACACCGGGAAACCGCTGCCCGTAATTTTATTTCCCAATTCAAAGTCAACCAAATCAAGCCTTTTTGCAAGATCCCAATGAGGCACAGCACCTGCATATAATTGGGGCTTTGTGCCGCCGCTGCGCACTACTTCGTTGTCTTCGGGTAATGCCCCTTTGGGCACAAGTTCAGAAGGTAAATTGGGAAGCAGAACCAATAAATCCAGCAACTCTTTTTCTTTATTTTGAAGTGCTGCCTGAATAGGCTGTAACTTATTTTTAAACCCTTCTACTTCTTTCTTCTTGTTTTCCGCTTCGTCTTTTTTTCCTTTGCTCATTAGCGCTCCAATTTCTTTAGAGGCGGCATTAATTTTTGCTTTGGTTTCGTCAAACTCAAAGTTTAAACCCTTGCGTTCATCGTCTAAAGCAATGGCCTCATCTACCAAATGCACGTTTTTAAAATGCTTTATTAGTAAACGTTCTTTCACTGCTTCGGGGTTTGTACGTAACTGCGCTAACTGCAACATGGAAGTGTATTTAAGGGCTGCAAAGATAAAGCGCTGAATGGTGCCAACTCGTGAACTTGTTGCTCTTAACTTTGCCGCTATGAATTTTAGCGACGACCTGCAAAGCCGGTGGTGGAAACTGGAAGAAAAACTTATGAGCCGGTTTGAAAAAAAGCCCGATGTAGAAAGTGTTTTATTTTTGATTGGCATTCAGGAATTAGGCGACATACGTAAAAAATTCAGCAAAGAACAAAAGCAGGATTTAATGCACGTAGCTATTTGCACCATACTTATGCCGAGTGGCTTTTACGAGTTGTCGGAAGTAGATAAAGACGGCTGGCCGCATTTTATACAATTAAAGGCAATGCCTGATATGAACCCGATAGAACAGGAAAACTTTTTGAAAGATCATATTTTGCTGTACTTTCAAAACCATCAATTTTGACCGATTAAATGTTTAGTATGATAAACAAAATTTTTGTATTCATTATTAGCTGCTTTTTAGTAAGCACTCTTTCTGCGCAGCAGAACATAAAATTGAAGAAAAAAGACCGCAAGCGTGATATTGAATTAACCACCACCGAAGGAACCATTGTTTTGCGCCTGTACGATGCTACTCCGCTGCACCGCGATAATTTTTTAAGACTGGTAAAATCGCATTACTACGACAGTGTTTTATTTCATCGCGTAATTGAAAATTTTATGATCCAAAGCGGTGACCCAAAGAGCAAAAGAGCAGCGGCCGGCGAACCTTTAGGCAACGGCGGACCGGATTATAAAATACCGGCAGAATTTAACCCCGAACTTTTTCATAAAAAAGGGGTGCTTGCCGCCGCCCGAGATAATAACCCCGAAAAGGCGAGCAGCGGCAGCCAGTTTTATATTACGCAGGGAAAAAAGTTTACCGATGCCGGCTTAGATTCAGTTGAAACCTTTCGGTTGAGCGGCAGAAAAATACCTGCCAATCAGCGGGAAGTATATAAAACAATTGGCGGTGTGCCACATTTGGATGGAGCATATACTGTATTTGGTTATGTGGTAAAAGGTTTAAATGTAGTAGATTCTATTGCTGCCGAACCAACTTCCAAATCACCGCCCGACAGGCCGCTGAAAGATGTGCGCATTTTAAAAGCACGGTTAATAAAAAGAAGATAAAAACCTTTGAAAAAGGGTACCTGTTTTTTGTCAACCTTATAAAAAGTAAAAGCATCGTTTACAAAAGAATTCATCCGTCAGCAAAAAAACCTTTCAAAAAGGGTAGTTGTAAAAAGCTTTACAGGGCCTATATCCCGGTAGGGTTTATAAATGCTTGAAGTATTTATCTGCGCAGATCTTCTAAAATATGTTGTATTATGTACTTCCGTTTTAGCAATCTTTATAAATCTGCAATTTCATCTGCCATCAAAATCATTTTTTTTAATCCCTTATTCTGTGGTTAATATTGCAAACAAATACACACGTATGAATTTTCCACAAAACCTGCGTTTTACAAAAGAGCACGAATGGATTAGTTTGGAAGGCGATGAAGCTACTGTAGGCATTACCGAGTTTGCTCAACGCGAATTAGGGGATATTGTTTATGTAGAAGTGGAAACGGTTGGCCAGCAAATGGAAGCCGGAAGTGTGTTTGGTACTGTAGAAGCGGTAAAAACGGTATCTGATCTTTATTTGCCCCTAAGCGGTACCATTTCGGAATTAAACCCAAAGCTAAACGCCAACCCCGAGCTGGTAAATACCGATCCGTATGGCGACGGCTGGATGGTGAAAATAAAATTAAGCAACCGAGCGGATTTCGATTCTTTAATGGATGCGGACGCCTATCAAAATTTGGTGGGTTAATTAACAATCTAACTTTTTTTACAACCCGTATATTAACCTTGGAAACTTAACCGTCTCCATCCAATAGTAACCAACTATTTGAACGCCAAAGCCACATACGAAGAAGGCGAACTGATTCATCTTTTAAAGCAAAAAGACGAACAAGCATTTAGTTATTTATATAGTAACTATGCTGGTGCTTTGTACGGCATTGTTAAACAAATTGTTACCGATACCGAGGTAGGAAGCGATGTGCTTCAGGAAGTGTTTGTAAGTATTTGGAAAAAAATTGACAGCTACGATCCTTCGAAAGGACGGTTGTTTACCTGGATGTTGAATATTGCCCGTAATGCGGCAATAGATAAAACCAGGTCCAAAAACTACCAGCAAGGTTTACGGCAGCAACCTATTGATGATAACGAATTATCTCTTCCGGTTGTTCGTCCTGGCTATGACGATTATGGATTGAAAAAGGTTATTTTGAAATTGAAAGACGAGCAGCGATTATTAATAGATCTATCGTACTACCAGGGTTTTACACACGATCAGATTGCAAAAGCATTAAATATTCCGTTGGGCACCGTAAAAACAAGGTTGCGTACAGCGGTAACACAATTAAGAACAATGTTGTCATAAGTGAACGTAAAAGAATACATATCGAGTGGAATTGTGGAAAGCTACGTATTAGGGCTGGTTACCGATGCCGAACGCCAGGAATTTGAGGCTCTGTGCGCCCAATACCCTGAAATTGTACAGGCAAGAGCTCAGTTTGAGCTTTCGCTTGAAAATACACTTTCCCAGGACGCCGTTCCGCCACCACCTTTCTTAAAAGAAAAAGTGCGGGAAGCTGTTTTTCCTTTGGCTGCCGAAGTTAGCGACTCTCAGAGCGAGTACCAAACTCCGGTAAGACACATTAACTGGTGGAAATGGGTTGCCGCTGCGTCGGTAATTCTATTGGCGGGCAGCTTAATTTGGGGACTAAACACTAATAAAAAATACAGGCAGGCGCAAGAACTTGCACAGCAAAACACAATTTTGGAAACAAGATTGGATTCTGCAGAAAAACAGTTGAACGAATTGAACATGGTGGCAACCACCTTGCAAAAGCCCGAAGTAAAAGCAGCTTCTTTACAGGGCACCGACGTTTCTCCGGCTTCTTTTGCCAATGTTTATTGGGATACTACTACTAAAGATGTGTATTTGCTGATAAATAATATGCCTGCGCCGTCAACGGATAAGCAGTACCAGCTTTGGGCGCTTTTAAACGGAAAACCTGTTGATTTGGGCATAATTGACAACGGTGTATGGCAGCAAAAGTTAATGATTAAAATGAAAGGCGTAGAAGAGGCGCAGGCATTTGCCATTACTTTGGAACCAAAAGGCGGCAGCGTAAACCCAACCATGGAACAGTTGTATGTTGTGGGCAAATTGTAAGTTCAATCCAAATTAAAAAATAAAACGTATTTGAATCAGGTCTGCTTCTTTAAAAATGGAGTGATCATTTAGTTGGTTAACAAAGGGCTTTTTCTAAGGCCCTTTTCTTTTACATTGCAGCATGATTAGCGCCGGCGCACGTTCTATTATTCTTCTTCTTTATTTTATTGGCATTTGCATTTTATTTTTTTTGCCTGGAAATGCGTTTCCAAAAGCCGGCAGCTGGATGGCAGCTATACATTTTGACAAGTGGGTGCATTTTGGTCTTTTTTTGCTGCTTTGTTTTTTAAGCTGTTGGGCGGTGCAAGCAAAATGTAGCAATACAATGATGTTTATTTTGGCGGCTGCTGTGTTGTATGGCATTGTGGTAGAGTGGGTTCAGCATCAGTTTATAGCCAACCGGTCTTTTGATGTGGGCGATTGGGCGGCAGATGCGGCAGGAAGCGTAGCTGGAATTTTAGCGTGGCGGGTATATAAAAAAAATAGACCCCTGTAGAAACAGGGGTCGCAACCAAAACTAACTGCTTATGAGAAAATCGACTGCTCTCTTTTCGAGAACATATAATTTAAAGGCAAATTTATTGCCAATGAGTTTGTTGTTGTGTTAATAGTTTCCGAACATTCCGTTCGTTGCTGTTAACATCTATATATTAGTAAAAATGATGCCAAGTTGATACTTGCTTAAGATTCATTTCTTTCGGCACTAATTCTTGTGTATTTGCTTCTACAACAAAGAAAAATGTGTATAGAATTGCAATAAGAGTTTTTGCGTAAAGCGCTGTAAACCCATCTAAAAGGGGTTGAAAAAGGGTGAAAATTTTAGCTATAAAAAGGAGAAGCCTCACTTACGCAAAAACCTGGTTCTCTTAATGCTTAAACCGACCCCTTTTTTGGTGGTTTTATTTCTTTAATTCTGTTTCGTCATTTTCTCCGCATTTTCGGCAAACTGAAGCGCATCAATTAATTCCTGGATGGAGCCATTAAGCGCATCTCCTAAATTGTAAAGGGTAAGCCCAATTCTATGGTCGGTTACACGCCCCTGCGGAAAATTGTACGTTCGGATTTTTGCACTGCGGTCGCCGCTGCTCACCAATGTTTTACGGTGCCGGCTTATTTCTTCTTCCTGCTTGCGCACCTGCTCTTCGTACAATTTGGTGCGCAGCATTTGCATTGCTTTTTCGCGGTTGCCAAGCTGGCTTCTTTCTGTTTGACAAACCACTACCACGCCGGTAGGTATATGCGTTAAAAATACCTTTGTTTCTACTTTGTTTACGTTTTGTCCGCCGGCGCCGCCACTTCGCGCTGTTTCCATTTTTACGTCGCTCTCTTTTAATTCAAAATCTATTTCCTCTGCTTCGGGCATTACGGCCACTGTGGCGGCGCTGGTGTGTACGCGGCCGCTGCCTTCGGTGTCTGGCACGCGTTGTACGCGGTGTACGCCGCTTTCAAATTTTAAAGTTCCATACACGTCGTCGCCGGTTATTTCAATTTGTACTTCTTTATAACCGCCAACGGTTCCTTCATTTTCGCTGAGCAAGGCTGTTTTCCAGCCTTTTTGCTCGCAATACTTTAAATACATCCGCACCAGATCGCCGGCAAAAAGTGAGGCTTCATCACCGCCGGTACCGGCTCTTATTTCAATGATTGCATTTTTCTCGTCCTGCGGTTCTTTCGGTATCAACATGGTTCTAATGGCACTTTCCGCTTCCTCTTTTTTGTCTTCTATTTCGGGCAACTCGGCTTTTGCAAGCTCGCGCAGTTCCTCATCGTTGCCTTCCAGCGCTTCTTTATAAAAATCAATATCTTCTAAAAGTTTGCGGTAGTTGTTGTAAGCGCTAACTAGCCTTTCAAGGCTGCGGTATTCTTTACTTAGCTCGCCAAATTTCCGGTTGTCGGCAATAATTTCGGGATTGGTTAATGCCACGCCAATCTCATTAAAACGGGCATTGATAGCCTCCAGTTTATCCAGCATACTTTTAATTGAATCTGCAAAAGCAGAAAATGTTGAAGATATTTTTTTATGTTGAGGGCCAGAGTGCTACTATTGAACTTCTGTTGCAATTTATCCTGGACCTGATTCGGGACACACTTGTACAACATACATTATATTAGGCCTCTTGCGGCGGCAAAAATAATTCAAAACAATCATGCAGTACAGAAAACTACAGGCAGATAAACTTTTTAACGGCCACCGGTTTGTAGAAAATGGCGTGCTGATTATTAATGCAAACGGAAGGGTGGAAGATGTAGTGCAAAAAGATGAAGCAGGCGAAGAAATAGAAAAATTTTCGGGAACACTATTGCCTGGTTTTATAAACTGCCATTGCCATTTAGAGTTGAGTTATTTAAAAGGAGCTGTAACACCTAAAAAAGGTTTAGTGAAATTTATAATTGAAGTGGTACAGGCCCGAAAAAAGATATATGACGGTAAGGAAGACGCCATTGCAGCGGCCGCTGCAGAAATGTACAAAAACGGCATTTCCGGCGTAGCCGATATTGCTAATACAACCGATGCACTCGAAACAAAATTAATCTCCAATATTGAATGGTACACGCTGGTAGAAGTGCTGAGCTTTTTAGATGAAACAGCGCCCGAACGGCTTTCTTTTTTTAGCGATGTAAAAGAAAAACATATAAAAAAGGGGTTAGCCGCCGTACTAACGCCGCACGCGCCATATAGCGTAAGCGCCGCTACTTTTAAAGCCATTAACGAGGCTACTGAAGGGGCTGTTATATCTATTCACAACCAGGAAACGAGGGCAGAAGATGAATTGTTTAAAACCGGCAAAGGGCCTTTTTTGGATGTTTTTGAATTGATAGGTTCTTCTACTTCGCTAATGCAGGTAAGTGGCAAAAGCAGTTTGCAAACCTGGTTGCCCTATTTTACCAATGGACAAACAATTTTGCTGGTTCATAACACCTGTATAAAAGAAGAGGATATTGTTTTTGCAAAAGAACACGCCGCTATTTACGGTTTGCACCTTGTGTATTGCCTTTGCCCGAATGCTAATGTATATATAGAAAATACGTTGCCGCCAATTGATTGTTTAATTAAGCATAATTGCCAACTTGTTTTAGGTACCGACAGCTATAGCAGCAACTGGCAATTGAGTATTGCTGCCGAGATAAAAACCCTTAAAAAAGAGTATCCGCACATCGCTTTAGAAACGCTTTTAAGCTGGGCCACATCGGGCGGTGCAAAAGCTTTGGGCTGGAACCATTTGGGTCTTTTTGAAAAAGGTAAAAAGCCCGGAGTGATTATAATGGATAGCGATTTTTTGGTGCAGCGGCTAGCCTGATATTTCGCGCAACACGGGAAGTGTTTTTAAGGCTCCAAAATCGGCAATGTGCAAGGCATAATAAGTTTCTAAAGAAGCTAAAATCCGCCGGCGCACTTCCTGGGTTAATTTAAGGTCTTCCAAATCCTGCGGTTGCATGCTTTTTAAAATATAGGCTACTGCCTTTGCTTCGCCTCCTTCTAAAAAATAAGGGTGCTTTGGCTGTTCATCTAAAAAAACACCTTCCTGTAAATCTAAATAGGACAAAATTCCGCTAATATCATCCGATATTCGAAAGCCAAAAAACTGTGGTAAATGCAACGAAAAAAACAGCGGAAAATTGGCCGTTACGGTTTTACCCGCCTCGTCTAAATGCAGCAGTGCATCTTCTATAAAATAAAAAAGCTCGTTGTGTGCTTCGGGTTCTTTAACGGCTTTAGCTACCAGTTCTATTATATAAAGTGCTACAGCGCTTTTAAATACATCGGAAAAAATGTGCTGGTATAAATAGGCCCATTTAAATTCTTTTATGCGTTGCAGGTTTGCCAATTGGTTGTGGTAAACAACTAAATCCAGTATAGAACCAGGCTGAAAATAAGCACCCTTTGAACTGCCTTTTTTCGATACCATCCGAATGCCGTTCACCATATAAGATTGTAATCCGAACAGCTCGGTAATAACAGTAACCACCAGGCTCGTTTCGCCAAATTTTACTGCCTTTAATACAATGCCTTTTGTTTTATGAAGCATGAAAAAGTTTAGAATTTAGTGTTACAGATGAAAGAGGACAGTTGAGAGTTAGTTTCCTATTGTTGGTTATCTACAAAAATACAGTTGTTTACGAACGGTGCCCCGGATCAAGCCTGTGGTAAACTTTGCAAGGGACGATGCATTAAAAAATTGATGATGATAAAACTAAAATGCGTCAATTACTAAAACATGCACAAAAGGGGTAAGAACAAAATTACTAATCTTTAAATCGTAAACTTTATCAACCTATACCTTTGCGCCACAATTATTGTTCATGTGGAAATTTTTGGGAGAAGGTATTTTACGCTACCGTATTGCTTTGCTGGCAGCGCTGCTGGCTATTACTGCCTTTATGGGTTGGCAGGCCAGCAAAGTAAAATTAAGCTACGAATTTTCCAGGGCTATACCTACCAGCCATCCAAAATACATAGCATACGAAAATTTTAAAGCTACGTTTGGCGAAGACGGAAGTATGCTGGTAATAGGCTTGCAAACGGACAAATTCTTTACCCAAAATATTTTTAACGATTACGCCATTTTAAGGAAAAATATAAAAAGGGTTAATAGCGTAGAAGATATACTATCTGTGCCAACTGCTATAACGCTGATTAAAAATTACGAAACAGAAAAGCTGGAACCCACACTTATTTTTAAGGATAGCTTGTTAACAGCAGCCGAAATAGACTCTTCCGCAGCGCAATTTTTGAATCTTCCTTTTTATAAAAATCTGTTGTACAACCCCCAAACCAACGCCTGGTTAATGGGTGTGCGCATTAATAAAGAAGTGCTGGCATCGCCAAAAAGAACGGTGGTGGTGGATAGCATTATAAAACTAACGGAAGCCTTTGGCGCAAAGCATAATATAGATATGCACTTAAGCGGTCTGCCTTTAATTAGAACCGTTGTTGCTAATAAAATAGAACGCGAAATGAAGTGGTTTACCATTGGTTCCATTTTGTTATCGGCGCTTATTTTATTCCTTTTTTTCCGTTCGGCAAGCGCTACGCTTTTGTCGCTGGCAGTGGTGGTAATTGGTGTTTTGTGGAGCTTTGGAACAGTGCAGTTAATGGGTTATAAAATTACGCTGCTTACCGCGCTTATTCCGCCGCTGATTGTAGTTATTGGCATTCCAAACTGTATTTATTTTTTAAACAAGTACCATACATCGTACCGCGAAAAGGGAAATAAACACGAAGCGCTGGTTCAAATGATAGCAAAAATGGGGGTGGTGACCCTTTTTTGCAACATTGCCGCCGCTATTGGCTTTGCTGTGTTTGCATTAACAAGCAGTCAAATATTAAAAGAGTTTGGTTTTGTTGCCGGACTGAACATTTTTTTACTGTTCTTTATTTCGTTGATATTTATTCCCGCGGTACTTAGTATGCTTGCGCCACCAAAACCAAAACATACGCGATACCTCGATAATAAACTATTAAAAAAGGGTTTAACCAGGTTAGAAGTTTGGTCGCTAAATCATCGAAAAATTATTTATGCAACTACGGCTGTTGTGTTGATTATTTCTATTATTGGCATAGGGCGTTTAAAAAGCGTTGGATATATTGTAGACGACCTGCCAAAAACCGATAAGATTTATACAGACCTTACATTTTTTGAAAACAATTTTGGTGGTGTTATGCCTTTAGAAATTTCGGTAGATACCAAAAAAAAATATGGTGTATCCCGAAACCTTTCTAATTTAGAACGAATTGATTCTTTGGTTCAATTTTTAGCTGCACAACCCTATATAGGAAAACCGTTAACCATAACCGAAGGATTAAAGTTTGCAAAGCAGGCCTTTTTTGAAGGCGACAGTACACAATATTCAATGCCATCGGAATACGACCTACCGGCCTTGGGACAATATATTTCCATGCGTGCCGATAACAGTGGAAACGAAAACTCTTTTAACCGCCTTGTTTCTTCGTTTATGGACAGCAGCAAACAGCAGGCGCGTATTTCGGTAAGTATGAGAGATGTAGGCAGCGAGCGGCTGCCGCAAATATTAGACAGCATTCAAACCCGCGCCGACCAGCTTTTCGATACGGCAAAATATAAAGTAACGCTTACCGGCACTTCGGTTACTTTTTTAGAAGGCAGCCGATTTATTATCAATGGATTAAAAGAAAGCATTTTTTGGGCTTTTTTATTAATAGCCGCTTGTATGCTTTACTTGTTTCGATCACTTCGTATTTTAATTTGTTCGCTGCTGCCCAACGTTATTCCGCTGGTAATTACGGCAGGTGTTATGGGCTGGGTAGGAGTGCCGCTAAAACCATCTACCGTACTTATATTTAGTGTTGCACTTGGTATTGCTATAGATATTACTATCAGGTTTTTAGTAAACTACCGGCAAAATCAAAAGGCAGTGCCAGACGTAACACAAAACGTAGTACAAACCATTCACTCCACAGGTGTAAGCATTATTTACACGTCTATTGTATTGATTGCCGGCTTTATTATTTTTTGTTTCAGCGGTTTTGGAGGCACGCAGGCTTTGGGTTGGCTTACCTCACTAACACTGGTAGTAGCCACCCTGGCTAACTTAACTCTTTTGCCGGCACTGCTTATTAATTTATCAAAAAAAGGACGAAAGCAGTTTTTATAAAAAAAGGAAGAAACAATTTACTTTTTTCATTAGTTGGAAACATATCTTTAAGGCCGCTTATAAAATTTAACAATTCCAATATTTTTGTGTAAAGCCGAAATAAATAAGTTTTTGACACCGAAATCTAAACAATTGCACATGAGGAAATTTTTTTTACTCAGCTTAACGGCTGTGATGCTTACTTTACAGGTATGCGCACAGAGAACTGTAACCGGTAGGGTTACGGACGACATGGGATCTCCTATTCCCAACGTTTCAGTTTTAGTTAAGGGCTCTAATTTGGGTACGGTTACTGCCGATGATGGTACGTATTCAATAGCTGTTCCTGCTAATGGAAGGACATTGGTTTTTTCATCAGTAGATATGGGCACAAAAGAAGTTACCATTGGAACACAAACTTCTATAAATACCACCTTGCAAACTGCAGATAAAAGCTTGCAGGAAGTGGTTGTTATAGGATATGGAACACAACGCAGAAAAGAAATAACAGGCAATATTGCATCGGTCGGCGGAAAAGAAATAGCCGACAAACCAATACAAAGCTTTGAACAGGCGCTTGGCGGCCGTGCTGCCGGTGTGCAAATCACTAATCCTAATGGAGCTTTAAATAATCCTCCTGTTATCCGAATCAGAGGTACAAACTCCATTTCATTAAGCTCTTACCCGCTTATTGTAGTAGATGGTGTGCCTGCTTTTACAGGTGATGCCAGTGGTACAGCGGCGGCCAGTAATGCGTTAGCAAGTATCAACCCAAGCGACATTGAAAGTATAGATATTGCTAAAGACGCCGCTGCATCTGCTATTTATGGTAGCCGTGCAGCCAATGGCGTTGTTTTTATAACAACAAAAAAGGGCAAGCAGGGTAAAGCAAGAATTAATTACGACGGTTGGGTAGGCTGGACAAAAGTTCAGCGATTACCTGAGTTGCTGAATGCCCAGCAATATACCGATCTGAAAAATGAAGGGCTAAAAAATGCTGGCACTTATAATAATGATCCCGCAGATGCTATTACTGACAATTATTTTGCTACTTCGTTAGATGCGAACGGTAACTTAATAGATACCCGTTGGTACGACTATACTTATCGAACAGGCATTTCGCATAGCCACAATGTAAATATTTCCGGCGCTAACGATGCTACCCGGTATTATTTTTCTTTTGGTTATACCGATCAGCAGGGCATAGTCAGAAAAAATAATTTTGCAAGAAAAAGTGTTTTAGCCAACATTGACCAAAAAATAAACAACCTATTTTCTATCGGTGGAAAAATGGCCTATTCCAATCAAAACAATTTAGCTGCCGTTAGCTCTGGCTCGTTGCCAGGAGAAACATTTGGTTCTTATGGACTAGGTCGCTCGGCTATTTTACAATCGCCTAATGTAGGTCCATATAAAAACGATGGAAGTTATAATGTTGGCGCCGGCGGAAATTTAGGTGTAATGAACAACAAGGTTGGTTCGGTAGGTTTTGCCAATGCAATTCCTTCTCTTGATTTAAACAGGCAAAACAGTGAAGCGAGCCATTTAACGGGTAATGTTTACTTGCAACTGAAGCCGCTTTCCTGGATAACGCTGCGTACTTTATATGGTATTGACTATTTAATGGTTGATAATGAGTCTTTTTTCAGTCCGCTTACAGCCGAATCGTTCAACATAGGTTCTGCAACAAGTACGTACAACAAAAACAAACGGTCAATTTGGACGAACACGGCACAATTTGATTATACTTTTGCCGATAAACACAATACCAGCTTGTTGGTAGGTAATGAGCAACAAAGAACCAACGGTGTTGGCTTTGGTGTCAATCGCACCACGCTTTCTGATCCATTTTTTACTAATGTGCAAGGCGGTTTTGGCACAGTTGCTGCATCCGGATTATCAATTGGTGAAAATTATCTTTATTCAGAATTTGGAAGAGTACAATATAACTTCAATAAAAAATATTTCATAACCGGTAATATACGCCGCGATGGAGCTTCTCAGTTAGGCACCAATCAAAAATACGGTACATTCTGGGGCGCGTCTGCAGGTTGGGAAATTGCCGAGGAAAACTTTTGGACGGCTGCGGGCTTAGACAGGGTTTTCAGCTCTTTTAGACTTAGAGGCAGTTATGGTAAAGTAGGTAATATTGCAGGTTTAGGTAATTTTGGCGCACTTTCAACTTATGGCGCTGGTTTGTACGGCACGGGTGCTACCTTAACATTCAACAATGCCGGTAATGCTGACCTTACTTGGGAAACCAGTAAAAAAACCGATGTCGGTTTTAGCTTTGGTATAATGAATGAAAGAATAAGCGGCGACCTTGCTTTTTACAAAAATGATATAGACGGACTTATTTTAGATGTGCCTCAGCCGCCCTCCGCGGGCTTGCCTAATGCCATTTCCACTAACGTAGGAACAATGTATAACAAAGGAATTGAGCTTTCATTAAATGCTCAGGTTGTTCAGAAAAAGGATTTTACATGGAGCAGTTCTTTCAACGTTTCATTTAATAAAAACGAAGTCACCTCTTTAGCTCCCGGCTTAGATCAGATAACATCAGCTACCAGTTTGGAAACTGTAAGCATTACTAAACCCGGGTATCCTGTAGGGACGCTGTTTGTTACCAGCACCGGAGGCGTAGATCCGGCAACAGGTCGGCGGATATTTATCAATAAAAAAGGACAGCCGGTTTATTTTCAGTTTGTGGCGCCCGCCGGTCAGTTTAGATATGCGTTTGCAGACGGTACAGCAGCCCCCACCGTAAGTGCAGCCGATGCGGTGATTGTAGGCATGCAAACAAACCCCAAATACGTTGGCGGCTTTGATAACACTTTCCGTTTTAAAGGTTTCGAATTGAATGCTTTGATCACTTACCAGTTTGGCAATTACGTATATTATGGTTCTAATGCAGGGCTTCGCGATCAGCGGTTCTGGAATAATTCTACCGATGTTTTAAGACGTTGGCAAAAGCCCGGCGACGTTACAGATATTCCTAGATTGGTAGCTTCCGATAACATATCCAATGGATCTTCTTTTCCTTTAGACATCAATATATTTAAAGGTGACTTTGTAAAGCTACGGACGTTGACGTTTGGATATAACGTGCCAAAAAGCTTTGTTGACAAGGCAAAGTTAAATAGTGCCAGGTTCTATGTAAGTGGTAATAACCTCGCCATTATTACAAATTATCCAGGCCCTGATCCTGAAGTATCTTCTAACGGTAATGGAACAGCCAATCAGGGTGTAGATAGAAACCAGGTGGCAAACGGCCGCGTGATAACTGTTGGGATAAACATCGGTTTCTAAACATTATTCAAAAATTAAGAAATGAAAAAACAAACTATTTATATTCTTTTGCTGGCATCTGTAACGCTGGCAACATCCTGTAAAAAGGAAGCGGACTTATTCCCTGTTCCTACCACTAATATTTCTGATGCATCGGCTTTTGAAACGCCAGACCGTATCTTAAACCAGGTAAGGGGTTTATATGCAACGCTAAGAGGTGGTCAATTCTACGGTGGTCGTTATCTTATTTATAACGATATAAGAGCCGACGAATTTTTATTACAGGATCCTAATGAAGTTACGGGTGCCGGGGTGTGGGCTTTATCGGTTAACAACAGCACAAACAACGTAAAAGATTTTTGGTCGCAGGCTTATTTTACCATTAACCGGTGTAATGTTTTTTTAGATGGGATGACAGCAAAGGGCAGTGACGTAGTGGGTACAACGTTAGCCCCTAACTATGCGGCTGAAGCCCGTTTAATAAGAGGCTTATCGTATTATAGTTTGCTGCAATTATATGCACGTCCTTATGCAGATGGTAATGGAAGCAAGCCAGGCTTACCGCTTCGTTTAACCGGCGCCACCGGTTCCAGCGATTATAATAAAGCACGAAGTTCAGTTGCTGAAGTATATACCCAGATAGTAGAAGATTTGAATTTTGCAGAAGCGAACCTTCCTCTCACCTATGCCGATGCCCAAACCCGAACAATCAGGGCACACCGTAATACGGCGATCGCTTTGAAAACAAGAGTATATTTAAGTATGCAGAAGTATGCCGAAGTGGTTACAGAAGCCAACAAAATTGTTTCGGCTACTGCACCTTTTACTGCAGCTACTGGTGTGCCTCATGCGCTGCAGGATGATGTTACCAATGTATTTAAAACATATACAACCACTGAGTCCATTTTTTCCATGCCTTTTAATGCCAATGAAGCACCAGGTACACAAAATCAGTTAGCCTATTATTATACACCTGCTAACAGTGTGGTACCTGGCGGCGTTGGCCAAGGTTTATTTTCTTTAAACCCGCAAGGAATTATTGGAAATGCCGGCTGGACAGCCGATGATAAAAGAAGAACGTTTATTAAATCTTCAGGCACTGGCACAACCGCCAAGCACTGGCTGTTTAAATACACAGCCCCATCCCCTTACACAGATTTTGTTCCGGTAATACGTTATGCTGAGGTTTTACTAAATCTGGCAGAAGCAAAAGCCAGAACAACTGGCGTTGATGCTCAGGTGGTGGCGTTATTAAATGCAGTACGCACCCGGTCTGATGCAGGTACTACTTTCACTATTTCTTCTTTCCCTGCTTCTACCGATTTAATTGATGCTATATTAATTGAACGCAGAATTGAATTTTTAGGCGAAGGATTAAGAAGCCCCGATTTATTACGTTTATTAATGCCTATTCCAGGAAAAAGTAATGTGGCTGCAGTGCCTACTAATGCACAGAATTATATTTGGCCGATTTCCGCAAACGAGTTGTTGCTAAACAAGTTAATGACGGATAATTAATAATATATAAGATTACTTCCAAACAAGGTAAGCCCATCAGTTTTGATGGGCTTACCTTGTCATAAAATTGAGGTTATTTCAAGTTCGCAACTTTTTTTTACAAATTCATTAATTTGGTGCAGCATAATCAAAGTGCAAATGGTCTCGTTTTGATTACGAGCGTACAAAAAACAATTTCAACTTTTAATTTTTTATAACACAAATGCACATGAGGAAAATTCTAATGCTTATGCTTGGAGTGTTTGCACTTTGCACACAGCTCTGGGCTCAAAACAGAACAATAACCGGAACGGTTAGAGATGCAACCGGAAGTGGCGTACCTAACGCAAGCGTTCGGGTAAAAGGCACTTCGTTCGGAACCACAACAAACGGCACTGGCGCTTTTTCTATCTCAGTTCCTGGAAATGCCAGTACGTTAATTATTTCCTCGGTTGGCTTTGCCGAAAGAGAAATTGCCATTGGTAGCCAAAACACTGTTAACGCCTCCTTAACTGCTGTAGAAGGCGGTTTGCAGGAAGTGGTTGTAACTGGTTATTCCCGTGAAAGGAGATCGCAATTTGCGGGTGCTGCCACGGTTGTTAGCGGTAAAGATATTGAAACCGTTCCTGTTGGATCTTTTGATCAGGCGTTACAGGGCCGTGCTCCGGGAGTTTTGGTAAACTCCGGTTCTGGTCAGCCAGGCGCAAGTGCAACAATTACCATCAGAGGTGTACAATCAGTACAAGGTGCTGGTGCCCAACCTCTTTACGTAATCGATGGAATTCCTTTGCCCTCTTTTGATATGCAAACGATTAATCCTAATGATTTTGAATCCATTACGATATTGAAAGATGCAAACGCTGCAGCCCTTTATGGCGCTCGTGGCGGTACAGGTGTTATTGTTATAACAACTAAAAAAGGAAGAGCGGGAGCTTTGAATGTTACCGTACGCAGCCAGATTGGCTTTACCCAGAAACCCAGCTTTGAGCGTTTGAATATGATGAATACGGCTGAAATTTTGCAATACGAGGAAATGATAGGTCTTGCAGGTGCAACTACTAACACACCTGGATGGGTTTATTCACCTAAAAACCCCTCCTACGCAACTGCTACGCCAGAAGTACGTGCTCGTCGCGATTTTATGCTGGACAGTATAAGAGGTATTAATACGAATTATGGGGATATCCTATACCGTCAGGGAATATCTCAAACCCATGAATTAAACGTAAGTGGCGGGAGTGAAAGAACAAGATTCTTTATTTCCGGAGGTATGTTTGATCAGCAAGGCATTGATTTGGGTGCTGCTTTGAAAAGATACACTACACGATTTAACATAGACCATTCGACAAATAAGCTGACTGTTCAACTGAATGCCGCTGGAGGATATTCTAAGACAAACTTTGCAGAGGGAGACTGGCTGGGTAACAGTCCCAGAAACCCTTTTCAACTGACATATAGGGCAAAACCTTACGAAAAACCTTATAAACCTGATGGTAGCTTAAACTATGGTAGTAATACCACATTAGCTTTAAAGCAGGTAGCTAATTTATTGGAAGGTATTGAGAATAGTTCCTATACGCAAAATCAGATCAAGCTTAACGCTGGCTTGAACCTTGCCTACAAGGTTTTACCGTCTGTAACATTAAGTAACAGGTTTGGTATAGATGCATCAAGTAACGTATTTCAGCACTTTGTAAACCCAGGTTCTTATTATGGTAGTTTTCAAACCTTTAATGCCGGTGAAAACCGTGAAACCTATCAGTTGAGTAATCAGTTGATCAATACCACGAGTGCTATCTTTACCCAAAAATTCAATGCTGTTCATGAAGTGGAGGCCGGTGCTTATTTTGAGGTTGTTAGAGGCCATCAAAAGGCTCTTGGTTTTACTGTTTATAATTTAGATCCGCGTTTAGGTGCGACAGGGCAGGGTACAGGACCACTACCTACAAATGGAGCTCCTACCTACCCACAGAATGCTTCCAGTGCCAAATCTGGATTTGGCATCCGTTCTTATTTTGCAACGGGTCGATATACTTACAATAATAAGTACTCTCTTAATGCAAATATCAGGCGCGATGGTACCTCTAGGATTAATAATCCGGAAAATAAAGAAGTTACCACCTGGTCTGCCGGTGCCATTTGGAATGCCTTGCAGGAAGATTTCATGAAGAATCAAAATGTCTTTTCTGATTTAAGAGTGCGGGCGTCTTACGGCATCGTACCGAATATAGGCAGTATTGCTACCACTAGTTATGGTATTGGTGGCGGCCTCGTCAGCGTAACCAATTACCAGGGAGCTCAGGTTCCTACTTTCGGAACTTCTTCCTATGCAGGATCTGGTGTAACAGGGCTTGTTCCAACAACACCTGGTAACCCGGACTACAAAATTGAACGTATTAAAAAAGCAAACATTGGTGTTGACTTTGCTGTTTGGAACAACAGGGCACGTTTCAATGTAGATGCGTATCAAAACAAAACCGTTGATCTTTTTTTAAGAGTGCCACTTAGCGGTACAAGTGGTTTTTCAAACGTTGATGTTAATGCAGGTACCATGACAAATAAAGGCTTGGAATTCGTAGCTAATGTAGATTTGGTTAAGCAAAGAACTTTCAATATTACTTTAGGTATTAACCATGCTATCAATAAGAACAACATTGAAGACTTGGGTGTTGATCCTGCAACTGGTAACCCCATCAATGAATACTTCTTAGGTACCTTCCTTATAAGAAAAGGCTTGCCCTACGGCTCTCACTACACGTACCATTATTTAGGTGCTGATCCTACAACTGGCAGGCCGCGATATGAAACTTTAGATGGCAAAGAAACGACAAGCCTTGCGGCAGCAGGACGGTTTGCAAACTTTGGTACCTATTTACCAAAACATACAGGTGGCTTTAATACAGAAATCAGCTTCAAAGGTTTTAGTGTCGAGGCCCTATTCTCTTATCAGTTTGATGTAGTAAGAAGCAATAATACCAGGAACTGGATCACTCGTGGAACGCCTGGTTATCAGTCTTCAGTAAACGCATCAAAAGAGCTACTGACCGAACAGTGGATGAAGCCGGGAGACGTGAAGTTTTATCAGTCGCCTGTATTTGACAGGGATTTTACATCTTCTGATTTGCAGGATGCTAAGTTCCTCCGCTTTAGAAATTTAAATATTGCTTATCAATTTTCAGAGATTCGGATTGGCGGAAGCCAGGTAATTAAAGGTGCTCGTTTGTATGTTCAGGGGCAGAATCTGGCAGTCTGGAGCCCATGGAATGGTGTTGATCCGGAAGATAATAACAACATCAGCCTGAACGAATACCCAAATCCTAAAATGATGGTGGTTGGTATTGACATTAATTTTTAACTGCTGAGAACATCAACTATCTATTCATTCAAATTGGCTGGTTTATTTAAATAATAATCAAATGAAATTTTACAAGATTTTACTTTCAGCAATCTTTTTTACCACACTTTTCTCCTGTAAAAAAATTATAGAAATAGAAGAAACTGATTTTATAGGAGGTGATGTTGCCTACAAGACAGTTGGTGGTAACGAACAAGGTGTAATTGGCGCTTACGGTCTTTTGAGCATCGAGATGGATATATTGTTAAACGCCACGTTGTCCGATGAGTTGAAAAAAGCAGAATTTTATAATGCTGCTACCACTCATGAATGGCAATATTCTTCAACCGACATTACTATCAGAGATAACTTTACTGCGTTTAATTTGCACTACAGGATAATTGACAGGGTAAACAGGGTACTACAGGCTTTACCTTCAGCAGACTCCTTAAAAGCCGGAGATAATTCACTCCGTAACAGATTAAAGGGCGAAGCATTGTTTATCAGAGCATTTTCTCATTTTGAACTGTACAGATTTTACAGCGGAGCAACAGATCCTAATGCTTTGGCAATGGCTTACATTGAGGTGCCGGGTTTGGCACCCGCAGCACGTATAACTGTAGAACCATTCTTTCAAAAGTTAAATGCTGACCTTGCAGAAGCGAAGAATTTAGTGCCGAGCGCATTGCCCACTACTGAAGCACTTGCTGTACGTGCAAATAAAATTGCTGTGTCTGGCCTTCAGGCAAGAGTAGCATTATATCAGAAAGATTGGGCCAATGCTGTTATTTATAGTACTGAATACATTGATGCTATCCCGTTAGCCACAAGGACACAGTTTCCCGGCATCTGGACGGATGCGAGTGTTGCTGAAGTGGCTTTCAAGCTAAAAAGAACAGCAACATCAAGTGGCACTTTAAGCATTGGAAGTACCAGCAGATTAGGCTCCTTATTTAGAGGTACTTCTTCAAAAAATGCTGCAGGGGATACACTAGTGGGTACTGTAACATGGGCCCCCTCTGACAAGATATGGGACAGTTATGATCAAACAAATGACATTCGGTTTAGCTCTTACTTGAAAGATGAGCCACTGTTGACAAAAGCTAACCGTTCGTCACGTATCATTTCTAAATACGGAGGAACTGGATATACTACTTCAAACGAAAATGTTGCTGATGCTAAAGTGTTTAGAACGGGTGAAATGTATTTAATTCGGGCTGAATCCAGAGCAGAAGTAGGCGATTTATCAGGCGCCGAACAGGACCTCAATGCTTTAAGAGCTGCACGCATAGCCGGTTATACTCCTGCATTATTTGGTTCTAAAGATGCTTTGATTACTGCAGTAATACAAGAAAGGTTTAAAGAGTTAGCATTTGAAGGACACAGGTTTTGGGATTTGAGAAGAAGAGGGCTACCTGTGGAGCGCCTTGCTTCAGATGCCCCAAATGCAAATGCCATGATTCTGCCGGCTGGTAATTTTCGTTTTTTACTTCCAATTCCAAATGCAGAAATACAAGCAAACCCTTTAATTCAACAAAATCCTGGTTACACAAACTAGTGATAATTTTTATTTCGAGTTTTTTGATATTGAATATGGAAAAAGGGCTGTCTCAATGAGGCGGCCCTTTTTTTATTTGGTTCGTTGATGGAGACTGTATGTTGTTCAAGCAATTTGCTACTGCCTCCTTTAGTATGGATACATCCTTTTGTTTGTCATAGAATCGAAATATTTTTATTTCAAAGTATTTTTTGTTTGGAATACTTTAAGTTTGGTGCAGCATTTCAGTAAGGCAAATGGTCTACTGTCATACAAGCGTACAAACAAAAGTTTCGTTTTTTTAATTTTAATAACACAAATGCACATGAGGAAAATTCTAATGCTTATGCTTGGAGTGTTTGCACTTTGCACACAGCTCTGGGCTCAAAACAGAACAGTAACCGGAACAGTTAGAGATGCAACCGGAAGTGGTGTACCCAACGCCAGCGTTCGGGTAAAAGGCACTTCGTTCGGAACCACAACAAACGCCAATGGTGTTTTTTCTATTTCTGTTCCCGGAAACTCCAGCACCTTAATTATTTCTTCGGTAGGTTTTACCGCAAGAGAGATTGCTGTTGGCACCCAAAGCACTATTAACACTAATCTTACGCCTGTGGACGGAGGTTTGGAGGAAGTAGTAGTAGTTGGTTATGGTACCGGTAAAAGAGTGGGTAGCACCGTAGGTAATATAGCCACTGTAAATGCAGAAAAATTACAAGATCGGCCAACAGCCAATGCGTTTGACGCCTTGCAAGGTAAAGTTGCTGGTCTACAGGTATTTACATCAAGTGGTGAGCCTTCTTCAATATCTTCTGTTCGATTACATGGTGTAGGTTCCTTAGGAGCCAGTTCAACGCCGCTTTATGTAATGGACGGTATTCCCATTGCCCCAGGTACTGTTATTAGCTTAAACCCTAACGATTTTGAAAGCGTATCTGTGTTGAAGGATGCTTCTGCAACTTCTATTTATGGATCGCGTGCTGCAAATGGCGTTATCTACATAACTTCTAAAAAAGGGTCTGCTAACAAGCCAGCTACAATTTCAGTTCAATCGCAGTATGGTGTTTCAAACCTGGCAAACACTGATTTTTATAACAAGTTTATGAACACCAAAGAACTTACAGATTTTTGGGTGGAAACAGGTTATAGAAGAAGAGGACAGATTGATACCCTGCTTACTGATTATCCTAACGACACCAAATGGTACAAAACGTACTACGAGGAAAATGTTCCAATGACTAAAACCGACCTATCTGTTTCAGGTGGTGGCGGAAAAACTTCGTATTATCTTTCGGGAAGTTATTTGAACCAGCCAGGGTTGGCTTACAGATCTGCCTTTAAGCGATATACTTTGCGCTCAAACTTAACTTCAACAGTTAACAATTGGTTGCGTATGGGGTTGAATGTGTTCTTCGCCAATGATGAAAGACAAACAAATCCTTACGGTTCAAACAGCACCAACAGAGGTTTAGCGCTTTTAGCGGCTCCGTTTTATTCTCCCTTAGATAAAGACGGCAATGAAATCTATGGTCGTATTCCGGGTTGGGGCAGATATGCACCAAAATACTTAGCTGATAAAATTCAGGGCAAAGGCACTAACGTGCAATTTAACCCATCAGGCTATATTCAAATTTCCCCCATCAGAAATCTTACCTTAAAATCTCAGGCGGGCATTGAAGGATACGATTATATTTCTTCTTCAGTAACTTTACCTTCTTACATTGGTTCCCTAAACAACGGTTCGGCCAGTGAAGATTTTTCCAGAGGAGTAACAAAAACCATTACGAACACAGGAGAATATAAATTTACGCTTGCACAGCAGCATAATTTTACAGCTTTATTGGGGCAGGAGTATATTGATAACGTTACTACATCGTTTGACGCATCTTCTACAGGTCAAACCGACGATCGTTTAATCTTGTTAGGAAATGGTCCTAACGGCAGAAGCACGTCCTCTTCTAAATCAGAGTATTCTTACCTGTCTTATTTCGGCCGGTTAGAGTACAATTTCAGAAACAGATATTTTATTGATGGTTCTGTTCGTCAGGATCAATCTTCCCGTTTTGGAAGAGATTTACGTACTGCAAACTTCTGGTCTTTAGGAGGAATGTGGAAAATTAATCAGGAAGCTTTTATGGATGATTTAACCTGGTTAACCGATCTTTCTTTAAGAGCAAGCACAGGCACTACCGGAAACTCTGCTATCGGAAACTATCAAAGCCAGGCGCTTGTAGGAACAAACACGTACGACACCCAAACAGGCTTTGGCGTTAGCACTCCTGGAAATCCTCTGCTTTCCTGGGAAACACAGCTCACTACAACCGTTGGTGTTAACTTTAGTATTTTTGACAAAGTTCGTTTTGAAGCTTCTTACTACAACCGTGTTACCAAGGACATGTTGATTTCAGTGCCTTATCCGTACACTTCAGGTTTCTCAAATATTACGTCTAATGTAGGCTCACTGAAAAATTCTGGTGTGGATGTAACCATTGATGGTGATGTTTTAAAAACGAAAAGAGCTCATATAACTCCTTACGTAAATTTCAACTACAATAAAAATGAAGTAACGGAATTATTCCAGGGTAAGCAATATTGGATAATTCCAAACACCGGTGTTTCCTGGGCTATAGGTCAGCCCGTGTCTTATTTCTATCCAATTTTTGCTCAGGTTAATTCAGAAACCGGACTTCCAGAATGGTATCTGCCAAATACAGACCCTGACAAGATTGTAAACACGAATAAAGATCCGAATGCGGTTACTTCAGACTTTACTCCTTCATTAGAGCAAAGTACAGGAATCAATCGTTATCCTCCATTCAACGGTGGTTTTGGCTTGAATGCTGGATTTGATGGCTTTTTCCTTTCGGCTGATTTCAGTTTTTCAAAAGGAAAGTATTTAATTAATAACGACAGATATTTCTTCGAAAATCCATCTCAATTCCCTGGCTTTAACCAGTCGAGCGCAGTATTGGATTATTGGAAAAAAGCTGGAGACCAAACTCAATTCCCTAAATACGGCGTTCAATTCACTCAATTCGATTCCCGATTAATCGAAGACGCTTCATTTATTCGTATGAAAGGTCTTACAATTGGATACGATCTACCGAAGAACATTCTTGAAAGAACCAATTTTATCAAAGCGTCCAGGTTTTATGTTACAGGTCGCAACTTGCTGACGTTTACTAAATATTCAGGTCCGGATCCTGAGGTTGATAGCAACCTAACATTAGGTGCCAATCCAAACACAAAGCAGATTGCTGTTGGTTTAAATTTAACCTTCTAAAAACCATTTAAGGACACTATCTAATTTGAAATAATATGAATCTATTTAAAATGAAGTATATAGCCAGCGGCGTGGCAATTCTTGCCCTGGCTTCATGCACAAAGAACCTGGATAAAACACCCTATTCATCAATTGCATTGTCTGAATCGTTTCAAACCGTGAAAGATGCAAAAACATGGAATACGGGTCTTTATTCTAACCTTAGGGGAAGAGTTTACGGTATTTACACCTATACAACCGATGTACAGGCTGACCAATTAAATGCCAGCTTGGATTTTGGTAACAGAAACGGCGCTCCGCACCGTTGGGATTTCACTTCCGATGATTATAGCATTCGCGATGTATGGAGGGGATATTACAGTGGGATTAACAATGCCAATATAACAATTAGTGGTTTTACCGAAATAACTCCCTCTAACGCTGCTGAAACAGCAGAGTTGAATAGGTATAAAGGAGATGCCCACTTGGTAAGGGCTTATTACTATCACCAACTAATAAAGTTTTTTGCCAAGCCTTACGAAGCGGCCACCGCAGCTACTGATCCAGGCGTTCCCCTGATTTTAGTATATGATGTTGAACAGAAACCGGCAAGGGCTTCCGTTAAAGCGGTTTACGATCAGATATTGAGTGATATTGCTCAGGCAAAAACATTATTATCTGCAACACCAGGTACTCAGGGTTCTATCCGTTTTACAAAGGATGTGGTAACCGCATTAGAAGCTAGGGTAAAATTGAACATGCAAGATTGGGCTGGAGCTAAGGAGGCAGCAGATGCGTTAATTGCAACCGGTACTTATCCGCTAATTTCCACTCAAGAGGCATTTACTGCTTATTGGCATACTGATACAAAAACGGAATCTATCTTACAACTTCAGGTGATTCCTCCAAGTGAATTAGCTCCTTCTAACAGCATTTATTTGGGTTTTATTCCGTCTACAAAGCGGTACACTCCTGATTTTATTCCTTCTCAATGGGTAGTGGATAAATATGAGGCTAATGACATCAGGAAGGATGCTTATTTTAAAAAATTGCCTGTAACTGTGCAAGGAGCTGACTACGATGGTATTTGGTTGGTAAACAAATACCCAGGTAATCCTGAACTCTTTACTGGTGCCAATACAAACTACCAGCATGCACCGAAAGTTTTCCGGATTGCGGAAATGTATTTGATTTCGGCCGAAGCTGGTGCTCGCTCTGGCAGTGCTACTGCCCTGGCTCCTTTAAATATGCTGCGCACGGCAAGAGGCTTAACTGAATCTATGGCTACAGGAAATGATTTGATTGATGCAGTTAAAGAGGAAAGATTCCGTGAGTTAGCATTTGAAGGCTTCCGGTTAAACGATTTAAAGCGTTGGCATGAAGGTTTTACAAGACGCGATCCACAGAACCCGGATATTCTTACTACCGGACCAAAATACAATATGTTGACGGTGGCTGCAAACGATAACAAGTTCGTTTGGGGTATTCCGGCAAATGACGTTACAATTAATCCAAACCTGGAGCAGAACCCAGGTTGGTAAAATTATATTTGTGAGAGTTAAGATAATTAGAGGGTGGACACTTAGTGTCCGCCCTCTAATTTTCTATAAGGTAATTATGATTTGACGTATTGTAATGTAGATTGGATTCACCAAAAACTTACAAGTAATACGATATAGCATAAAGAATAAAATGTCGGAAATAAAAAAAGGAGCAATAGTAATAGTTTCTTTTTGAAAAGGTGTTGAGAGGTATTATATAAAGAATAGTCATAGTAAAACAGACCTCTAAAAATACCGAAAAAACGATTTTGTTTATATTCGATAGCACCTTAACTTTAGAATATCAAAACTAATCAAAATGCAAAAGTGTCTTATTGCTGCCCTCATTTGCAGCTTTTCTTTTCTACTAATATCTTGTACTAAAACACAACATCAAAACGAAGAAGATGTTCAGTACCTGCGGTTAGAGAATATTAAAACGTTACAGTTTTTAGAGCAAAGGAAGGTTGCCTACTCTTTATTGTCCTCTGAAGAAAAGGCAACGCTCTGGAAAGAACATTTAGTTAATATAAATTCTGTTGTTAGGTTTAATTCCAACCAGGTTAAAATAATAAGAGAAGCCCTTAACTTCCTGAAAAAAGAAAATTTTGACAACAGTTCTAAATTCTGGAAGAGCAATGAGTTCGAGATTTGGAAATATAAAGTAAGTAAAGCTTTTGATGATAAAGAAAAGGCAAAACTGTTTAATGATGTGAGAACTATCGGAACAAAAGAATTTTCCACTATGGACGGAGGAGGAATAGGAACAATTGACGACGACCCGATTCCGAAATGTGAATGCAACTCCTCGGGTAACGGAGACTTTTGCGGCAATATGAACTATGGCGACGTTTTCACTGGAATATACACGTTTAAATGCGGCCCCACCTCAACCTGTGGTCAATCAACCAGCGGATGTGGATGGTTTTGGTACAACTCGTGTAATGGGAAATGCAATGAAACCTTTACAAAAGGCGTTCTTTAAATTAATGTTTCTCAGCAAGCATTTTTGCTGCTGCTTTTTAAATAGCTTATGAAAAGATTTATTGAAACAATTGCTGTTATGATTGTTAGTGCAGCAATTTTTACCTTGTCTTCATTCATCAACGTACTGCAGTACTACTCTCTATCTCTTGCCGGTACTGTTATTCTTTATTTTATTTCAGGTCTGGCGCTTAAACAATATTTTAATGAAAAGCGAATTATCATTCCCTTTGCTCTTGTTGCACTGCTTTTGGTAAGTTCAATTCTTTTACTTGGCACGCCGTTTATCTTTAATTTGCTCTCCTGTGTTTGCTTTATGATCCTTAGCTTTACCGCCGGGTATTATTTCCCCCAATTAACTCTACTAAAAAAGGCTGTTTTAGGTGTTACTATTATTGGAGCCGCGCTTCTTTGCATGTTTTATATTTATCCTTTATGGGCAGTTAAGGGATTTGAAAAAGAAAAGAGTAGGCTTGTTGGCAGTAGCCTGTATGAGCTGGATAATACGACTGTATTACGAAATGGAGAAGACATGAAAACAGAGCTGGCCCCTTATTTAAAGAATAATGTCGTTCTGCTTGAATTTTATTTTTCATCGTGCAAGCCCTGCATAGATAAAGCACCCGTACTTAATCGTTTACAGAAGGAAATAGGTCAGGAGAAATTTAAAACTATTTTTATTAATGATGGCCGAATAGATAAGTTTAAAAATTTTCAGGCTCGTGTGCATAACATGAGTATAGGCCTTTACGACGAGGATGGAAAGCTAACACAGGC
>JBBSRB010000023.1:0-29303 GCA_038243445.1 Chitinophagales bacterium
AAACCCAAAGCTGGTAGTGTACGACTGCATGGACGAGTTATCGGCATTTAAGTTTGCTCCAATTGAATTAAAAGAAAAAGAGCAGCAACTTCTTGATAAAGCCGATGTAGTTTTTACTGGGGGCTACAGCATTTACGAAGCCAAGAAACACCGTCACCACAACATATATCCATTTCCAAGCAGTATAGATAAAAAGCATTTTGGCAGTGCCCGTATTATTAAGGAAGATCCGGCAGACCAGGCGCACATACCGCATCCACGTTTTGGATTTTATGGTGTTATTGACGAGCGTTTTGACATAGATATTATTGCTAAGGTTGCAGAGCAAAAACCCGACTGGCAATTTGTTTTGATTGGACCCGTGGTTAAAATAGATGAGAGTACTTTACCACGTTTAAGCAATATTCATTACCTCGGTGGAAAAACATACAACGAACTTCCTCAATATTTATCTGGTTGGGATGTGGCCATAATTCCGTTTGCTATGAATGAATCAACAAAATTCATCAGCCCTACAAAAACTCCTGAATACTTGTCTGCCGGTAAGCCGGTAATCTCAACTCCTATAAAAGATGTGATATCTCCTTACGCCGACAACGGACTGGTTGCTATTGCAGCAACGGCACAAGAGTTTATATCACACGGAGAGAGTATTCTGGCCGAAACATCACGCACCGAATGGCTGGCTAAAGTTGATTCGTTTTTAGCTGGTAATTCGTGGGATAAAACATGGAGCCAAATGGTAAAACATATTGATAATAAAATTGCAGAAGTGGCTAAAGCACTTCCTGCTAAATCCAAAGAAAAAATTTATGTGCCCTCGTATAGTAAAACACTAACGAAATAGCTAAAAAATTGCACTGAAGCTGTATAATATTTTCCCTCTTACATTAGTAGTTTAAGGCACATTAAAGCAGGCTTTAAAACAACTAATTTTTTCTTTAACGAATACATACGTACCAGGACGTAACACAAGTTTACGCTATATCCAACCTTTGTGCAACGAAACCTGAAATAAATGGTAGTAACAAATAAACAGTATTGTCAACCAGAAATATGGGGCGGTTTAGAATGTACAATCAACCGTGTGGAGAATGATTTCTTCGATCAGCTGCAGGAGGGAGGCTACTATAGCAGACCTGCAGTAAACCAAATAGTGGATCTTGGAATTAAAAAGCTACGCTTTCCGGTATTGTGGGAAATGCACCAACCACAATTAGATACGCCTATAGACTGGAGATGGACAGAACAACAACTAACTTTTTTTAAAAAAAAAGATATAGACATCATTGCAGGTCTTGTGCATCATGGCAGTGGCCCTACATTCACAAACTTGCTTGATGATCAGTTTCCTTACCTGCTTGCCGATTTTGCAAAGCAAGTGGCCACAAAATTTCCTCACATCCGTTATTACACGCCGGTAAACGAACCACTAACTACCGCCCGTTTCAGCGGGCTTTACGGCATTTGGTATCCACATCAAAAGAACGACGAAGCCTTTGTTCGAATGCTTTTAATTCAGTTAAAAGCTATTGTGCTTTCAATGCAGGAGATCAGGAAAATAAACCCGCTGGCACAATTGGTTCAAACAGAAGACCTGGGTAAAACATACAGCACACCTTTACTGCGTTATCAGGCCGATTTAGAAAATACCCGCAGATGGTTAACCTACGATTTGTTGTGTGGAAAGTTGGATAAAAACCACATGCTTTGGAATTATTTCAAGCAATTTGGCATTTCCGACAAGGAGCTTACATTCTTTTTAGATAACCCCTGCGTGCCCAATGTTTTTGGTTTTAACCATTACGTTACTTCCGAACGGTATTTGGATGAAAACTTATCCTTATACCCAGCCGCTACCCACGGCGGAAATGAAATACAACGGTATGCAGATGTGGAAGCTGCACGGGTAGCGGTAAAAGAAGAAACTGGCATAAAAGTGCTGCTTAAGGAAGCGTGGGAACGATACCACAGCCCAATGGCCCTTACCGAAGTACACCTGCACTGCCACCGCGAAGAGCAGCTACGGTGGTTTAAATATGTTTTAAATGCCTGTACAGAACTTCGACAGAGTGGTGTGAACCTGGTAGCCATTACCTCGTGGGCTTTGCTTGGATCGTTTGGCTGGAACAAGCTCTTAACAAAACCAAATGGAGACTATGAGCCAGGGGCTTTTGATCTTCGGGGCAATGAGCCGAGGGCTACAGCATTGGCATCTTTTATAAAACGCCTCACCAGACAAACTGCTACTAATCATCATTTAACTGCTGCAGCTGGCTGGTGGCAACGAGGTACGCGCCTGCTGTACGGACAACCACAAGGTGTGGCACGGCCAGAAGAAGCTTGCTCCGGGACTCCGCCCATACTAATCATTGGGAAAAGGGGTACCCTTGGAAAAGCGTTTGCAAAAGCATGCACTGAAAGAGCTATCAGCTATAAACTCTTAAGCAGGCAGGATTGCGATATAACCAAGCCTCATACTATTGAACAAGTGATTGAACAATACAATCCCTGGGCAATTATCAATGCAGCGGGTTATGTGCGGGTAGACGAAGCAGAAAGCGACCAGGAACGCTGTTTTAGTGAAAATGGGTTAGGACCATTCAATTTGGCGAAGGCTTGCAAACATCACCAAATTCAATTCGCCACTTTTTCATCCGACCTTGTTTTTGACGGCGAGAAGAAGCGCCCTTATGTAGAATCAGACGCTACTAATGCATTAAATGTGTATGGACGAAGTAAAGAGTTTTGCGAAACCCTTGTATTAGAAACAAATCCTGATTCGTTAATGATTCGTACAAGCGCTTTTTTTGGACCTGATGATGAGTACAATTTTTTACATTGGGTAGAACAAAATCTTGTGAACGGCAGAGAGGTACCTGTTGCCAATGACATTTTTATTTCGCCTACCTATGTGCCAGACCTTGTACATGTTACGCTGGATTTGCTTATTGACGAAGAAAAGGGCATCTGGCATTTAGCAAACAAAGGCTCAATTTCATGGGCAGACCTTGCGTACCGGGCAGCTGTTAAAAGAGGCCTTGTTAGTACATACATTAAAGCCGTTCCGGCCAGAAGCCTGAATTATGCAGCAGCCCGACCGCTATACACCGTTTTAGGTACAGAAAAAGGCCATCTGCTGCCTTCACTTTCTGATGCGTTGAACCGCTATTTCAGGGAGCAGAAATTCCATGCTGCCGTAATAGATTAGTGTATTTTATTGAAAGAAAAACGCTTTCGTGCATGCACCATTATATAAAAAATGAATATTTTCAGCAATTGGTCCGGGGTGCTCAAACCGACTTATTTGTATTATCAAATAGCCAAAACACAGTTGTTGCCATTACTAATTATGGCGCCCGTATAGTTAGTGTAAAGGTTCCAAATGCGGAAGGCACCAGCACTGACATTGTTGTTGGATACAACTCCATTGAAGAATATTTAAATGCCACTGAAGTTTACCATGGTGCTGTGGTTGGGCGGTATGCAAACCGCATAGCAAACGGGAAGTTTTCGATAGGAGAACGCAGGTACACGCTCGCACAAAATAACTTTCCTAATCATTTACACGGCGGCCAAAAAGGTTTTCACCAGGCTATATGGACGGTTGTGCAGCAGAATTCAACATCGGTAACGTTGCGTTATTTTTCAGCAGATGGAGAAGAAGGATACCCGGGAAACCTGCACCTATCGGTAACTTACAGCCTTACAGAAGCCAATGAACTAAGGCTAACGTTTGAAGCGACAACAGACAAGGATACTATTGTGAACCTGACCAACCATTCTTATTTTAATTTAAATGGCGTTAACAGCGGAACTATTTTGCACCACCTGTTACAAATTAACGCTGACTACTTTACGCCCGTTGATGGTACCTCAATACCATTGGGAAACCTGGCGGCAGTAAAAGGCTCTCCGTTCGACTTTACAGAAAGCAGAACCATAGGAAAAAGTATTGGCGCGAAACACTTGCAGCTGATTATTGGAGACGGCTACGATCATAATTTTGTGTTGAATAAAAGTCGCGAACACGAGCTTTCGCTTGCTGCAACAGCAGTGGGAGATAAGAGCGGAATTAAGATGGAAGTATTTACTACTGAGCCGGGATTGCAATTGTACACCGGCAAGTTTAGCCCGCGAAAGGCCGCGCCACTGGAAAATTTAGAAGAGGAACGCCGGTCCGCATTTTGCCTCGAAACCCAACACTTCCCCGATTCGCCAAACCATCCAAACTTTCCGTCAACAGTACTAAAGCGGGGCGATGTGTTTCATTCGCAAACTATTTTTAAGCTGAGTACTATTGCATAACTACCGAAGTGCCGTCTGCGGTTTGAGCAATGTAATGAGTTGCATCTAAGTGCATGTGTTGTGTATAAAGCTCACTAACTTCTTCTATTAAGCCTTCAACAGCTTCGTCCAAAACAAGATTAATGGTACAGCCCCCGAAGCCACCGCCCATCATTCGTGCGCCTAATACTGCCGGATTGTTCTTTACAGCATCTACCAAAAAATCAAGCTCTTTGCAACTCACGTCGTATTCTTTACTTAAGCCCTCGTGAGAGGCAAACATTTTTTTACCCAGGGATTTTATGTTGCCTTCCCGGAGGTCTTGACAACCGGTAAGCAACCGGATGTTTTCTTCCACTACATATTTGCAGCGCCGGTATATTAGTTCGTTAACTGGCTCTACAAACTCGTGCAACATTTGCATGCTCACATCCCGCAAACTGTTTACCTCAGGTTGGTGTTTTTGCACAAGTGCTACGCCTTCTTGACATTGGAGCCGGCGATTGTTGTATTCGCTGGAAGCAAGTGAATGCTCCACATTAGTATTGAATAAAACAATCTTTATCCCATCGAGTTTCAGCGGTACATATTCGTATTCCAACGAGCGGCAATCTAGTTTCAGCACATGATCTTTCTTACCAAAAACAGAAGCAAACATATCCATTACTCCCACCATTACACCGGCGTATTCGTGCTCTGCTTTTTGCGCTATTTTTACCATTTCTACCTTTGGAACCTCTAAGTTAAAAAGCTTGTTTAACGCAAAGGCGGTGGCACATTCCATAGCGGCGGAAGAAGAAAGGCCTGCGCCAATGGGCACGTTTCCATCAACCACTGCATTAAATCCGCCTAACCGGTGACCTCTTTTAATCAACTGATCAGCCACGCCTAAGATGTAATTTGCCCATTGCTCATCAGATTTTTTAAGGTCGGAAAGGCGTACTTCGTGACTTTTGTCAAATTCTTTGGAATACAGGCTAACAATATCATCGTCGCGCTTTCCAATAGCTATGAAGAGGGCTTTGTCTATGGCTGCCGGCAACACAAAACCTTCGTTGTAATCGGTGTGTTCGCCAATGATATTTACTCTTCCGGGCGAGCGAACAATTAAAGGTTTGGTACCAAACTTCTGGCGGTAAATTTCCGATATCGTTTTTACTATTTCGTTGCTTTCCATGTACCTAAATTAAAGCATTATTGCAAGAATAAAAGTTCTGAAGATAGTTTTTGCCCTTTGGTACCACCATTTAGAGAAGTTCATCAGTAAAAATGCTTACTTGGCCGATTTTTAATCAATTTAACAGTATTAAAAACTTGCAGATGCAATGTTTTGCTCTTATTTTGGTCTTAAATAAGAACCACTTTCCGCCCCCACTTAAATCCAAAAATAATCCTATGTACTCACCAAAAATGCGACCTCATATTGGAGGTAACGATCCCGAACTAGCATACCGTTGGTCAAAAGAAAAGACAGCCGATTGGCATCAAAAACAAGGTTGGGTTGTAGGCTGCAATTACATACCTAACAATGCCATTAACCAGTTGGAAATGTGGCAGGCAGAAACCTTTGACCCTTTTTTGATAGATAAAGAATTAAGTTGGGCCGGAGCGTTGGGGTTTAACACAGTGCGTGTTTTTTTACATCATCTTTTGTGGGAGCATGATAAAGAAGGCTTTTTAGCCAGAATGGATTTGTTTTTATCCATTGCCACAAAATACGGCATTAAAACCATGTTTGTTTTGTTTGACGCTGTGTGGGATCCGTTTCCGAAATTAGGTAAGCAGCCCGAGCCTAAATACAATATCCACAACTCTGGCTGGGTGCAATGTCCGGGCTACGCTGTGTTAAACGACCCCAAACGATACAACGATTTGTACGAGTACGTGCACGGCGTGGTAAACCATTTTAAACACGATGGAAGAGTGTTAATATGGGATTTATTTAATGAACCCGACAACATGAATTTAGGAAGTTATAAAGACGATAATTACGCTCAGAACAAAGCCAAATTATCTATGAAACTTTTAAAAAAGACCATCCGCTGGGTGCGTGGTATTAACCCGGATCAGCCAATAACCATGGCGCCCTGGCAGGAACTGGAAGACTGGAGCTGCGACACTAAATCTTCCGTTCTGGACAACTATATGTTTACCCATTCGGATGTAATTTCTTTTCATTGTTATGCAGATAAGGAAGGAATGACCAAACGAATAAAAGATTTAAAAAGGTTTGAACGGCCAATGTTTTGCACTGAATATATGGCCCGACCCTTTGGCAATACTTTTCAGGAAATTTTACCTCTATTTAAAGAGCACAACGTGGGTGGTTACAATTGGGGTTTCGTTGCTGGAAAGTCGCAAACGCATTGCCCGTGGGACTCATGGGAAAAACAGTATGAAAACGAACCACCGCTATGGTTTCACGATATCTTTCGGGCTTCCGGCGAACCCTATGACCAAAAAGAAGTGGATTTTTTAAGATTGTTTATTAAAGAGAGCAATAAAAGAATACACCACGAAAAAGTAGCATAACCCTTTTTAGAGGTTTTTGAAAGCACCAATACTCGTGGTGCTTTTTTATTTGGTGTTGCTTTTCAAATGGCTAATTAAAACCGTTCTGAAATTTTCCTACGCACCCCTTTTTCAAGCGTTTAATAGTGTCTTTATTGTTATTTACAAGCACCCCTTTTCGAAGGGTTTTTATATCAATTGTCGGGCGTTTTAATTCTTTGTACAAACCCTAATGTGCTTGTATATAGCATTATGTTAGAATGGAATTAAGAAGGTGTTTTATTATGTAGCAAGAAACATCTGTTTACCAGGTTATTGTTCGTTGCCCCAGCGATAAGCGTTGCTCTTGAGTCCGGCCAAGTCTATCACCCGATCAACAACGGTTGCTGCCACCTCCTCAATAGTTTTAGGACGGCTGTAAAAAGAAGGCGTTGCCGGGCAGATAATGCCACCGGCTAAAGTAACCTGCTTCATGTTTTCTATATGAACCAAATTATAAGGAGTTTCTCTAATAACGCAGATGAGGCGCTTTCGTTCTTTTAGCATTACATCTGCTGCACGGGTTGTAAGGTCGTTGGATATACCAGCGGCAATTCTACCCAGCGTGCCCATAGAACAAGGAATAATAATTAATACATCGTACTGTGCCGAACCGGACGCAAAAGGAGCTGTGAAGTCGGTTTGTTCAAAATAACGGAAAGGAAAATTATTGTAGGTTTTATCACCAATTTCTGTTTGCCACACAAACGTTGCATTAGTACTTAGTACAATACTTACTTCCGCTACCTGGCTTTGCAATTCGGCTAATTTTTGCAGCAGCAACTTTGCATAAACACTTCCGCTGGCGCCGGTTATGGCAACTGCAATTTTTTTCATTAACTATTTATTAGGGTGAAGATACTATAATTGCAGAACGCTTTTCGTCGGGCTTCTGTTGGTTTGGTTTACCAAAAAAAATACAGGATTCTGCTTTTGCCGAACCCTGCTTTTTTTGTACGATGTATGGTTTTAAAATGCTTTTTTTGAAGTGTTGATGCTGTTGCCTACAGAGGCTTTATCAACGTTTTCGTTGCCTAAGTTTTCAATAATCCAGTTTGTCATTTTGCTCCAAAGATGATAAGTAGTGTTATCAGCTCCGCCCGAAATGCCGTGATTTTTATTTGGGTAATACATTGTTTCAAAATCAACGTTTGCTTTTACAAGCGCCGAAATCATTTGAGTGCTGTTTTGAAAATGCACGTTATCATCGGCCGTACCATGAATTAATAAATATTTTCCTTTTATTTTATCTACATGGTTAATTGGCGAGTTATCATCGTATCCTTTGGGGTTTTCCTGTGGCGTACGCATGTAGCGTTCGGTATAAATATTATCGTAATACCTCCACGACGTTACCGGAGCAACGGCCACCGCTGCAGAAAAAGCATCTACTCCTTTGGTAATGGCAAGCGAGCTCATAAAGCCACCGTAGCTCCAGCCCCAATGACCAATATTTTTACCATCAATAAACGGCATTTTGGCAAGCCATTTCGCTGCATCAATCTGGTCTTCAATTTCGAGTTTTCCTAATTGCAAGTATGTTTTCTTTTTAAATTCTTCGCCTCTAAAACCAGTACCTGTATTATCTACCGATACCACTACAAAACCTTTATTGGATAGCATTTGATGCCACATGTTTACGGCTCCAAACCTGTTGGCCACCTGCTGCGAACCAGGCCCACCATAGTTGCATAGTAACACCGGATATTTTTTGCCGGCATCAAAGTTTGTGGGTTTAATCATCCAGCCGTTTAAGGTGTCGCCTTTGCTGGTAGGCACTCTAATAAATTCGGCTTTGCTAATTGCATATGTGGCCAATACGTCTTTCAACTTTTCGTTTTCACCCACTATTTTGTTTTTTGCAATGCTAATGTTCCCGCCCTTGTTTATTACATCGTAAAGTATAGCGGTTTGCGGTGTGTTTATGTTTGAGTAATAATCGTAAAATTGAGAATACTCATTATTAAATTGTACGCGGTGCCAGCCACTGCCGTTTGTTAGCTGAGTTGTTTTTCTACCGTCGAAATCTGATACAAATAAGTTGCGGTCCATCGGCGTAGGATAAGCCAACGTAAAATAAACCAACTTTGCTTTTTCGTCTACTGCATCAACGCTTGCAATATCGTATTTCATTTTACTAACCTGTACTTTCCTTTTTCCATCAATGCTATAATTATACAACTGTGTATAGCCATTCATATCGGATGTAAACATCAGGTTATTACCCCCTTTCAAAAACCACCAGTCGTCGGTAATTTCTATAAAATATTTGTTCTTTTCTTCGTACATGGTTTTAGCTGCGCCGGTAGCAGCATCTGTTAACAATAATTTTAAATTATCCTGGTGGCGGTTCATCCAATACACCACTAATTTATCATCTTGCTGTGTCCACTTAATGCGTGGAATGTAAATGTCGCCGGTATCGTACTGCGCTTTTACATCGTTGCCGTTTGCAACGTTATAAATGTGTATTTCTACTATGGAATTATCCTCGCCTGCTTTTGGGTACTTGTAGCGATAGTCTTTGTTCGACGCATCGTCGTAAATGGTCATGTTAAATTCTTTCACACCGCTTTCGTCAAACTTATAATAGGCAAGATAGCTTCCGTTGGGGCTCCAGCTGTACGCACGCGAAAAACTAAATTCTTCTTCATACACCCAGTCGGCATTACCGTTAATCACAAAATTCCATTTACCATCAGTGGTTATAGCTTTGCTTTTTTCGGTTGCAATGTCAAAGAGGTATAAATTATTTTCAAACACATAAGCAATTTTGCTGCCATCTGGCGAAAAAGTTGGATGCAACACTTTGCCTGCATTGAGCCGGATAGTTTTCTTTGTAGCAGCATCGTACAAGTAGGCGTTTGATTTTGATGAATGCCTGTAAATAGGTTCGCGCCCATTAAAAAACAAAATGCGTTTGCCATCGGCACTTGCCTCAAATTCCTGTGTAGACAACTGTTTGCCCGTTTCATCCAGTACGTCTTTAGGATCGAAAAGTTTATCTGCCAGCGGCTGAAAACCACCAACAAACTCGCCACGGAAAGTGCCTTTTTTATAAATATCATCTAACGTAATACTCTTTTTTTGACCAACTGAAAGCAAGGGTAAAAACAGGAGCAGAAATACTATTTTGCGCATAGGTGTAATTTGAAATTTGAAAATTAAAAATAAGCAATTGAAAGGAATGGCAACGCCGTTTGTAAATTGAACCGGGACTATAAAAAGCTACAATCGTGAGTTTTATTTCTTTGTAGCTGATTAACAATCACCCCTTTTGCACATGTTTTACAAGTACATGTGTTACTTAAAATCTTTAAAAACCTGCAGCACTTTAGTTAGCGGCATAGATCCTTCAAATACCGAAATTAATTTTCCCTTCTTATTATAAAACGCAAGAAAAGGCAGATTTTTAGCACCATAAAACGGAGGCAGCAAAAAATACATATCTTTTCCTACCACCACATTAGGTAACGTGTTCAGCTTATAAGTTTGTACAAATTCGTTCATTTGAGTAATAGAGTACATGGTTGCCAATACTATTTGAATGTTTTTAAACTCATCTTTATACAACAACAATTCTTCGGCTGATTGTTTGCAATGGCTGCACTCGGGGCTAAACAACATCACAAAAACGGGTTTGTTTCGCGACAGATCTTCCTTAGTGAATTTGGTGGTGCTATCGCTCAATAGAAGCTGAATTGGAGGCAACGTAGGAAAGCGTTTGTACGGAGTTTCTAAAACATCTGCCTGCGCAAAACCTGCAAATGAAAAACACATAATAAAGGCCAATAACAAATACTTCATACTTACATTTTCGTCAAATGTACTGACCCCTTTTTTGAAGGTTTAGAAAATAGTGCTAAAACTTGCGAAACGCTTCTATTTAAAATTTAAAGACGATGAATATAAAACCCGTGGGCGCCTGAATTGTACGCTGCAGATACCCTTTTATAAAGGTTTTGAAGGGAATTTCTTTTAAATAAAACAACATGCAATTATTGTGCGGTGCCTTAATTACAGTAGTTTTGCCGCTTTCTAAACCAAACATCGTACTTCTAAAATCGTACAGTATTTATGGCATCTACATCAGATATCAGCCGCGGACTAATTATTAAAGTAGAAGGCAGCCTTTATAAAATAATTGAATTTGGCGAGAATAAAACGGCGCGTTCGGCCGCAAAAGTTTGGGCTAAATTAAAAGGTGTTGATAACAACCGCTCTATAGAAATTACCTGGAACAGTGGCGAAACAATTTACCCTGTTCGGGTAGAGCGAAAGGAATACCAGTTTTTATATAAAGACGAATCGGGGTATAACTTTATGGATAACGAAACGTTTGAGCAGGTTTCGGTTGCTGAAACAATGGTAGATGCGCCGCAGTTTTTAAAAGATGGCGATGCAGTTTCTGTTTTATTTAATACCGAAACAGAGCTGCCAATGACTGTAGAACTGCCCGATAAAATTGTTGTAAAGGTTACGTATAGCGAACCCGGAATGAGAGGAGATACAGCCACGCGCACCTTAAAACCCGCCACTGTTGAAACCGGAGCTACCGTAATGGTTCCGCTGTTTGTAAATGAAGGCGAGCTTATTCGTATAAACACAAAAACCGGAGAATACGTAGAGCGGGTGAAAGAATAAGGGGTAAGCAGCATTTGCAGGTACACTAGAGTTGAAGTAAACATTATTAATTTATAAACGGAAATGAGCCTTTGAAAAGAAAAGGCTTTTTTACATTTGGCGCTGCCGTTTTCTAAATAGTATAATGGCAGTTCTTTCTTATCTTAGCCGCCTGTTTTCAACCAAAACCTTTATAAATTGAAACAAATGGATTTTAAGCAGATACAGGAACTGATTAAGCTGATTAACGACTCAAACATTGGAGAAGTTACCTTAGAGCAGAAAGATTTTAAAATTACGGTAAAGCAAAAAGAAGAGCAGGTGACACAAATTGTTTCTTCTATGCAGCAGCCAATGTATGCGCCGGCGCAGCAATTAATGCCACAGCAAAGCCTGCCGGATGCACTTGCGCAGCAGGCAGGAGAACCAATTGCAGCTAGCAATACGGTTACAATTAAAAGTCCAATGATTGGTACATTTTATCGACGCCCGGCGCCCGATAAACCCGATTTTGTACAGGCAGGAGATGAAGTAAGCATTGGCAACGTGGTGTGCATTATTGAAGCCATGAAGTTGTTTAACGAAATTGAAAGTGAGATAAAAGGAAAGATTGTAAAAGTGTTGGTAGAAGATGCGTCGCCAGTGGAATATGATCAGCCCTTATTTTTAGTGGAGCCTGCATAATTTTATAATTGCTCATTTAAAAAAAATGGGCAATTCTTCACATCATTTAAGGTTACAGGAAAAAAGAAATGTCCTTTAATGATAATCCGATCAAAAGATTAGCATTTGACCAGGGAGAACCACTTGGTTGCCTGTTTATTTTTTGGTTAAATATTGAGTGACTAAAGCCATTTTCGAATTTTCAAATTTTATACTTTGTTTAAAAAAATATTAATTGCTAACCGGGGCGAAATAGCATTGCGGGTTATTCGTACCTGTCGCGAAATGGGTATTAAAACGGTAGCTGTTTATTCTACCGCCGACCGCGACAGCCTGCATGTAAAGTTTGCCGATGAAGCCGTTTGTATTGGTAAACCTCAAAGTGCCGATTCGTATTTAAACATCCCGCACCTGATGGCTGCCTGCGAAATTACCAATGCCGATGCAATTCATCCCGGCTATGGTTTTTTAGCGGAAAATGCTAAGTTCTCTCAAATTTGTGCCGATCATGGAATAAAATTTATTGGACCCCGCCCCGAAATGATCACCCGAATGGGCGATAAAATAACGGCGAAAGAAACCATGATAAAAGCCGGCGTTCCTGTCATCCCGGGCAGCGAAGGTTTGCTTACAAGTATTGAAGAAGCCAAAACGCTGGCAAAAGAAATGGGCTTTCCCGTAATATTAAAAGCTACCGCAGGTGGCGGCGGTAAAGGCATGCGCGTAGTGTGGCAAGATGGAGAAATGGAAAAAGCCTATAACACCGCCAAAGCCGAAGCCGGAGCATCGTTTAAAAACGATGGTATTTATATGGAAAAGTTTGTAGAAGAACCCCGCCATATAGAAATACAAATAGCCGGCGACCAGTTTGGAACCGTTTGCCACATGAGCGAACGCGATTGCTCTATTCAACGCCGCCACCAAAAATTGGTGGAAGAATCGCCATCGCCATTTATGACGCCGGAGCTACGAAAAGAAATGGGAGAGGCGGCCAAAAAAGCAGCTTCGGCTATTAATTATGAAAGTGTGGGCACAGTAGAATTTTTGGTAGATAAAAACCGGAACTTTTACTTTATGGAAATGAACACACGCATACAGGTAGAACACTGCGTAACCGAAGAAGTAATTAGTTTTGACCTGGTAAAAGAACAAATAAAAATTGCTATGGGCGAACGCATTTCTGGCCGCGACTACGAGCCCATAATGCACGCCATTGAATGCCGCATTAATGCTGAAGATCCGTACAACGATTTTCGCCCTTCACCCGGAAGAATAACCGTGCTTCACCAGCCTGGTGGCCATGGTGTACGGGTAGATAGCCATGTGTATGCTGGCTACGTTATTCCGCCTTATTACGACAGTATGATTGGTAAGCTGATAACTGTTGCACAAACCCGCGAAGAAGCCATAGACACAATGTACAGGGCATTGAGCGAATATGTAATTGAAGGTGTAAAAACAACCATTCCCTTTCATTTGCAGCTAATGCAAAACAAGCAGTTTAGAGAAGGCGATTTTAATACGAAGTTTTTAGAAGGTTTTAAACTACAATAAAACTCAGGTGTTGTTCTTAGGCTGCTTTTGTACATTTTAATTTAGGTTTTGCAGAAAAATTTGGTACGTTTTTCAGGTGCTAACCAACCCCTTTTTTAAAGGTTTTTCTGACGAGAAAAAGTCAATTTCATGCTACACGTAAATTGATTTAAACAAACTGTTTGCGAGTAGTGTATAACCCCTTTTTTAAAGCACTAAGCAACTTACTAAAAATGAATAAACCCGCTATGAGCGGGATTTTAACGTGAGTAAATCAGTTAACGGGTTTTCTTATTTTTCATTTTAATTCCGGTTTTGTGCGGATTGCCTTTGCCTTTTTCCCATCCGTAATGGTTTCCGTTGTTTCCTTTATTCTTTTTCACTTTGTTGCTCTTGTTGTTGGGTGTGCGATCGTTATAACGGCGGTTTGTATTGGTGCCTTTAAGCTCTCTAATTCGCTTGTTTCTGTCATTTTCCAGCTGGCGGATAGCGCGGTCTTTTTCAGCTGCCGATAAATACCTGTTATTTCTGATAGACTGTATCTTAGCCTCGTATTCGCGGTTTACTGCATCTATCTGTCGCCTTGTTGAAGTGCTGGTAGAAGTCGTTTGTTCATTGTTACGAACAGAACGGTTCTTTTTACCTAAAATAACATCTTTCGATGTACGGCTGTCCGTTTGGCGTGGCTCCCTTCCTAAAATAATATCTCTAGATTGCTCGGAATTAGTTTGCGCAAACAGCGTCGCCGTAGCACCAATGCAAAATAGCAGGGTAAAAATCTTTTTCATAAATACGAAGTTTGAGTACTACCTGTACCTAAACACAGAGGGAATAAAAGAAAAAAAGTTTAACGGACCCATGTTAAAGAAAATACAACCAAAAACAGGTCAAAAAGGGTCTATTGTTCAAACAGGCAAAACGTTCCGCCAACCCATGTTTTGTCTTGATTATAACGAACGCCCACCATTTTGCCTTTGCTCAGGCGCGCTAAATTAGTGGTGGCTACTGGCCGCAACTTTCCTTTTTCCCATAAATAAAAAATACGCATTTCGGCTTTTGCCTCTTCTTCGGGCGTTTTAATGATAGCAGCGTAAGTTACTTTTTTTTGAAGAATCCAGTTTTGAGGGTCTTTAATTTTTTCAATGTCCTGAAGGGTTACATCTATTATTACGCCTTGGCCGGCAAAGGAAAAAAGCGGTTTCACTACGTAATTTTCAAGGTCTTGGGGCAGGTTAGTTACTTCATTTAAAAACTGCGTTTTAGGCACGTATTTATGGTTGATGAAAGGCAATGTAAACTTGCTTATACGATAAAACCAGTTGGGGTGTGGTATCCATTCTACATTTAGCTCCTCGAGTAAAATTTTTCCTTTTTCCTGTACTTCTGCAGGTTGTTGAAATAGATCATCAAAAATCAACCGGTTGTAAATGCGTTCAATCCTGATTTTTTTTCCATCTAATTCGTAAAACAAATCTTTTCCTTCCTTAATTAAGTCGGTTAGACACACAGTTTTAATACCAATTAAATCTTCTGTACAATAAAAATCAATTCGGGTTTTTTGCTGTTCCGGAAAAATTTCCAGTAACACAACATTTTCCGGCTTACTATCTCCAACAATAATGCTTCGTAATAACTGTGTATAGGTTTCTTTTGTAAAGCCGTTTAAATACGTGGAATATCCATCGGGCTGAAACAGGTAGCGTGCATGTACTTCGGGCAATAAAACCTGGTATGCAAATAAGCTTGGGAAGCCCTGCAGCTCTATCAACTGCGGTTCTAACTCGCCGCCTTCTCCGGTGCAAATACCATAGTCAAAAGCAATACATTGCGGATGAGCATCTTCGTTGGGCACAGTCGCTTCTTTTGGAATACTCCTGTTGCTTTGCTGATGGTATTCAGGCTGTGTAATAACATCGATAATGCTTTCGCAGGCAGCAAGCGCTTTTTCAATAAAATCTTTTGGTATAAAAATGGGCGTTTCAGCTACTCTAAATTCTAATTGCGAAGGATGCACCGCATTTAAATCATTAATAAAAGAAAGGTACTTTTCATCTGTAAATTCTTTGTTGTACTGCTGGCGTATTTCCGGAACCATGCTCTATTGTTTAAAGAGGAAGTTAGAGAATTTGTTTATTGGTTGAACACCGCCATGCAGATAATTGCCCAGCTTATGAAAACTAAGCTACTGCCGCCATTAGCTGGTGCGCCGCTACGTTTAAAAAATTAGGCAGAATATGCGAGTAGGTTAGTAATATCTTTTCGGGATCCTGCAAACCTTTCATCATGTTGCTCCATTTTTCTTCGCCGTAATTTTCAATCACCATTTTCTTTTTTTCTTCGGTTTGCAGGTACATGCTCATGCCCACAGCATCCGCTTCGGGGTGAAACTGCGTACCAACCATGTACTCGTTGAAGCGTACGCCCATGATGGCTTGCTCGTAAGGCACGTGCGGCCGGTATTTTTCTATACACAAAACATTTGCGCCCAGCCTGTTTAGTTTTTCGTATGCCGGATGAATAACCTGCCAGTCGCGGCTGTCAACTACATAAAAAGGGTCAGGTAGAGTATGAAAGATGGTATCGTGCTGTCCTTCGAGCAGCACATGAACAGGAAATACGCCAAATGAAGTTGACCTTCGCTGCGAAACATCACCAATACCGTAATGGCGGCAAACTATTTGAAAAGAATGGCAGATTAAAAAAACGTGCTTTTTTATGCTGTTTAGCGGGTTCAGGTTCCAGTCTTCTACTTGTTGCAGCCAATTGAAATAAGCTTTTTCCCAATCCGACCCGATGCTTTCCAAGGGGCTGCCCGGACCGCCACTTGAGATATATATGTCGTAACTCAGGTCTGGCACTTCTTTCTTCTGCCGAACGTTAAACTCATCCCACTCACAGCTTAAATGATTTGTTTCGCCCCATTGGTTTATAATTTCCCTTATACACCGCATTCCCTGGTTGGGATGCCCGTTGTTCATATCTAAAAGTGCAATTCTTATCATTTGAAAAAAGACTGGTTTAAAAAAAGGCTATAACTTATCCCTTTATAGCAAGCTATTTGCCATAAACCTTTTGTCCGCCAATATAAGTAGCCAAAACGGTGGTTTGTAACACTTCCGTAGGATTTACCGTCATTAAGTCGCGGTCGAGAATCACAAAATCGGCCCATTTTCCCTTTTCAATACTTCCTTTTTCTCCTTCTTCAAAGTTCGAGCGGGCTGCCCAAATGGTCATTCCACGTATGGCCTCCTGGCGACTTAGCGCGTTCTCTGTTTGATACCCATTTTGCGGAAAACTTTTCGCATCTTGCCTAAAAACGGCTGCTAAAAAAGTTTTGAAAGGAGAGATGTCTTCAACGGGAAAATCGGTTCCCAGCGGAATCCAACCGTTTTGCTCCAGTAATTGCTTGTACGCATACGCACCCTTTTCACGATGTTTTCCCAGGCGCTCGCCGGCCCAATACATATCAGAAGTGGCGTGTGTTGGCTGTACCGATGGAACAATGTTGTATTGTCCAAATAAGGCAAAGTCGGCCTCGTTAACCACTTGCGCGTGCTCTATACGCCACCTAAGATCGTTTTTACCTTTTAAGTATTTTGCATAGGTGTTTAAAATAGTTCGGTTGGCCGAATCGCCAATAGCATGTGTGCACATTTGAAAACCTTTTGCATGAATGATGTTTGCCACCGAATCGAAATGCGAAGGATTACTTAGCAAAAAGCCGCTCCAACCCCGCTTATCAGAATAAGGTTGAAGCAAGCAGGCGCCGCGAGAACCCAAAGCACCATCCGCATATACTTTAAAAGAGCGAACGTTTAAATAATCTGTTTTGATAGCTCCTTTTTCAAACAAAAAATCATAATTTTGTTTGGCATCGCTTAGCATGGCATACACCCTCATTTTTAGTTCGCCCCGTTTTTGCAACGAATCAATGGTCAACACATCGCGGTAATCTAACCCGCAATCATCAACCGTGGTTAAACCAACGGCAAAGCACGCTTCTTGTGCTTTATTTAGCGCTGTTTTTATTTGTGCTGCATTTGCGGCCGGGATTTTAGAAGCTACCAAACCAACGGCATTGTCAATAAGCAGCCCGGTTAATTTTCCTCCTTCCATTTCTACCGTTCCGCCGGTTAGTGTAAAGCCGGGTTTTACGGCGGCCATGTCTAACGCTTTTTGGTTTACAACTGCCGCATGACCATCAACACGGGTGAGCAGCACCGGACGGTTTGGAAACGCCTCGTCCAGCTTTTCTTTTGATGGAAATTCCTTTATTGCCCAATCGTTTTGATCCCAACCACGGCCAACAAGCCAGCCTTCCTCATTTTGCTGTGCAAATGTTTTAAGCTTTGCAATTACTTCGTCCCAACTTTCTGTGCCGGTTAAATCGGCGGTTTGCAGCCCTAATCCATAATTGAAAAAGTGTGCATGAGCATCTATAAAACCAGGATAAATTATTTTGCCGCCAGCATCTATTTTATTTTGTGATGTATATTTTTCCTCAATGTTTTTACTTGTTCCAACGGCTTCAATTTTACCGTTTTTTATCGCCATGGCTTCAGCTGTTGTAAAAGTAGAATCTACAGTATAGATTTTTGCATTGTAGATGATCAGATCAACCCCCGATGCATTGTTGCAGGAACCAAAACATATTGCAACAATAACAATAGCTGCTAAAAAGGATGCGTTGCTGCTATTTGTTCTTTGAAGCTTAATCAATTTTTGTATTATTTTTTCCAATAGCATATTTGTTTTTGGTTTTAACGTGTATATTAATTTTAGATGTTTAGTGTTACTATTTTTTCTGTTCACTTCTATTTTATCCACTTTTAATTAGACCCTTTTGTGCACCTTTTTCAATTTACTAAAAAGTCTACTATAAAAATAAATGGCATCAAAAGAAAGCTGCCTTTAAAACGTGCTAAAAAGGGTACTCCTAAAACAACCTAAAAAAAAACGGTAGCTTGCTTTTATTCAAAACCTTTCAAAAAGGGGTACAATCAACCATTAAAATCAAAGCTTAATTCATAAATTTCGCCGGGTGTTTTTTATGATGATCTGTTTTATTTTGGTATGCTTTTGCAGCTTCTAAAATAGAAGCTTCGTCGTACAAATTACCAATAAGCGAAATGCTTACCGGCAAATTGCGCTGGTTAAAACCCATCGGCATACAAACAACCGGATTGCCTGTAAGATTAGTAATAGATAATTGGCTTCCGGCAAAAGTTGGCGTAATCACAACATCGTACTTCTTCATTGCTTCCTGCACTTGCTGGCAAAGCACCGAACGATAACGATTAGCATTTATATATTCTACCGCAGGTATAAACCGCGATGCGCGAAACGAGTTTGGCCAAAATGATTTATCCTGCCGCTCAATTAAACTGTCGCGGTCGGTTCGGGTTAATTCGTCAAAAGCAGCGGCCGATTCAGCATTTAAAACTATTCCTACCATATCAAAGGTATATACACCTGAATCGGGAAACTGCATTGGTTCTACTGTAATGCCCATGGCTCGGTAAGTTTCAATTACTTTCCATTCCGGCGATGTTTTCGACAGCCTTTTAAAGTAGTTTTCGGCATAGCCAAAACGTAACTTTTTAACATCGGCTTTCGGGTTGTAATTAAAAGCATGATCTACCGCACTGGCGTCTTTTCCATCGGTTCCTTTTAAATAATAATACACAATAGCATCGTCTTCGGCACTGCGGCAAATAGGTCCAACTTTATCAAGGCTCCAGCATAAAACCATGGCACCGCTGCGGCTTACTGTGCCAAAGGTAGGTCGCAGTCCGGTGGCGCCGGTGCGGGTAGATGGCGATACAATAGAACCTAACGTTTCGGTACCAATGGTAAAGGGTAATAAACCCGCAACCACCGAAGCAGCCGAACCGGCAGAAGACCCGCTGGATCCTTGTGCCAAATTCCACGGGTTTCGGGTAAAACCGCCAAACCAAATGTTGTCATACGCCAGGGCACCAAGCGAAAGTTTAGCGCATAAAACAGCGCCTGCTTTTTTAAGCTGTGTATAAACAAAAGAGTTTTCGTCAATTATTTGGTTCATGTAAGGTGTAGAGCCCCAGGTGGTTTTATACCCTTTTACAGCAAACAAATCTTTTAAACCATAAGGTATGCCGTGCAGCGGCCCACGGTAAAGGCCTTTTTTAATTTCGGCATCGGCCTGCGCAGCTTCCTGTAGTGCAAGTTCCTCTGTTACAGTAATAACGCTTTCTAAAGTATCGCCCCATTTTTTTAATCGCCCAATAAAAAATTGAGTGAGCGCTGTAGAAGTAATTCGTTTGTTTTTAATTAAAGAAGCCAGTTGTGGAATTGAATAAAAAGAAAGCTCGTTGATGTTTGCAGGCATGTAAGTGTTAGGCAAATCCCAGTCAATTTTTTTTTGATCCGTTGGTATTTTCATTCCAACAGGCGCCGGTTGAAAAGCAAACGGAAAAGCCATGTCGTTTTTAGGAAGGGTTTTATGCATCTTTTGATAGGTGCTGTAAAATTCTTCCAGGTTTTCCATCATCGAATCGGCTTCAGCTGGTGTAAAATTTAAATCATACCATTTTGCCCAGTTTTGTATCTGGTTAATGGTATCGCTTTTTGTTTGAGCAAAAATAGTGGTGGAGATAAGCAAAAAGAAAATAGAAAAGAGTCGTTTCATCATGTGCTATTTAATGGCTTCAATTTAGGTAATAATGGCTATCTTTTGTTTTTTAAAATACACATTATGCGGGTATTTTCTTTTTTTATTCTGCTAATTTTTTTCCTTGGCTGCAAACCAGCGGGCAAGGTAGCCGGCGGAGAACAAGCCGTTTCGGATTATTTTAATTATGGAGATACCGCCGTTCAAACAGCGGGCATAAAAATGATACCGATACAAACGCCTGTTGGGAAGTTTAATGTTTGGACTAAACGCTTTGGAAACAATCCACACATTAAAATATTATTACTTCACGGTGGCCCGGCAATGACGCATGAATACATGGAGTGCTTTGAATCGTTTTTTCCAAAGGAAGGTTTTGAGTTTTATGAATACGATCAGCTGGGCTCTTATTATTCCGATCAGCCCACCGACAGCAGCTTATGGACAATTGCCCGCTTTGTAGATGAAGTAGAACAGGTGCGGAAGGCCATAGGTGCAGATAAAACTAATTTTTATGTGCTCGGCAATTCGTGGGGCGGAATATTAGCCATGGAATATGCTTTGCAGCACCAGCAAAACTTAAAAGGCCTGATAGTAGCGAATATGGTTGGCAGTGCGCCGGAATATGGCAAGTATGCTGCGGAAGTTTTGGCAAAAGAAATGGACCCGAAAGTGTTGGCGGAAGTGCGCGAAATAGAACGAAAAGGAGATTTTGCAAACCCGCGCTATATGGAGTTATTGATGCCCCATTTTTACTCAAAACATTTGTGCCGCCTGCCCGTTTGGCCCGATCCCGTAAACCGATCATTTAAGCATGCAAATAGCGTTGTATATACTTTAATGCAAGGCCCGTCAGAATTTGGCATTAGTGGAAGATTGGCTAATTGGGATATAAAAGAACAATTGCCGAACATAACAGTGCCCACATTAATGGTTGGCGCCCGCTACGATACAATGGACCCGAAAGCTATGGAAGCGCAGAGCAAGATGGTGAAAAACGGCAGTTATTTGTATTGCCCCAACGGAAGCCATTTAGCTATGTGGGACGATCAGCAAACGTTTATGAATGGGGTGATTGATTGGATAAAAAAGGTTGACGCTGCAAAAGGTTAAACACGCTTAGGCGATAGGTTGAACAAGGCCTTCCAACACCACACATTACTAATAAGCTTCCCCAGCATTAAAATACAATACCACAAGAACCGATGTTGTGCGGTTTATATTCCTTCCAGAAATTGGCTTCTAATGTAATCGGCTACAGTTACCAGGTTTTTTGTTTCTTCAAAAACCTTTAATTGCCGGTCGGCGCCCGTGCCGTGCTCTAAAATTTTATGTACGTGCGCCAGGCGATGTCTTGAACCTAAATCATCTACTACATCATCAATAAAATCAAGCAATTCGTAAATAAGCACTCGGGTATTTACTTCTTCTTCTTTTCCAAAATCAATCATGTAGCCATCAATACCGTACCTGCTGGCGCGCCATTTATTTTCGGTAATTAGTGCGCGGGAATATTGCATGAAGTTTAAGTTTTGCAACCGCAGTTTATGAATTTTTACACACACTGCCTGGAAAAGAGCGGCTATGGTAATGGTTTCATCTACCGTCAGCGGTACATCACAAATTCTAAATTCCACAGTATTAAAAAAGGGGTGCACCCGTAAATCCCACCAAATTTTTTTAGCGTTATCAATGCTATTGGTTTTCATCAGGAGCCGTATGTAATTGTCGTACGATTCAATGGAATCAAAAGTATCTGGAATACCGGTTCGTGGAAATTTATCGAATACTTTTGTTCGGAATGATTTGTATCCGGTAATGCGTCCTTCCCAAAAAGGCGAATTGGTGCTAAGTGCAAAAATATGGGGCAAAAAATACCGGGTACTGTTGGCAATGTGATTAGCCATTTCGCGGGTTTCCATACCCACGTGCACATGCAAACCAAAAATTAAATTGCTGCGGGCTGCCTCCTGCAGTTCCGCAACTATTTCGTTGTATCGTATATGGTCGGTAATAAGCTGCTTTTCCCAATGCGTAAAAGGGTGTGTTCCGGCTGCACCCATAGAAAAACCAAGGCTGTTTGCAATTTCCGAAATCGTTTTGCGTAAAATCGAAATATCATTAAAAGCCTCGTCAATGTTGGCGCAAATATCGGTGCCCACTTCTACCACCGCCTGGTGCATTTCGGCCTTTACTTTATCTTTTATAATTTTTTGCCCTTCCTGAACAATTTTTTGTTCGTGGCTTTTTAGTTCCCGCGTGTCGGGGTCCATCACCATGTATTCTTCCTCTACGCCAAGTGTAAAGCTGTTATAATTTAAGTATCCCATTTGTAAGATTTGAAATTTCTGATTTTAAAACCGGTGTTAGCAACACTATTTTTATTCTAACCACAAAGTACACAAAGGAAGAGCTACAAAGTAAAACAAAGTATTGGTGAACTTTGTAGTTGTCTTTGTGTGCTTTGTGGTTGAGACTCAAAACTAAACCAGCGGGCGCCTGGCAGCCGTGCGGGTTACATATTCGCCCCAATCAATATTTACCTCTCCTTCTTTTTGCGCCTGCGCCAATTCGATAGCATAATTAGCAGCGTGTTCTACCACCCATTCAAAATTTGCTTCGCCTACAGAAGTGCGTTCGGCATCGGGTGCGGGGTTGCAAAAATCTATTGCATACGGTACACCGTCGCGCACGGCTAATTCCACTGTATTAAAATCGTAACCGAGGTAGTTATTAATTTTTAAAACAATGTCTTCCATTTGCTTAATGCGTTCTTCGCTTGGTTTAAAATCGGCGGCATAACGTAAGTGGTGAGGGTTGCGTGGCTCGTAGCTCATTATATGAACATATTTACGGCCAATGCAATAAATGCGATAATACTCGGTAAAGATAATTTCCTCCTGCAACATCATTACCAATTGTTCCGTTTCAGCATGCTTGGCAAAAAAATCTTCTTTATCGTGAAGCTTATAAACATTTTTCCAACCGCCGCCGGCAAAGGGTTTCATATAAGCTGGAAAACCTACATACTCAAAAATGCCCTCCCAATCGAGGGGGTAAGCTAGGTTCGAAAACGATTCGTCTTTTGTGTCGGTAGGTAATTCGTACGAAGGAAGCAGCACCGTTTTTGGAACAGGCACGCCAATTTTTGTCATTAAACAATTATTAAAATACTTTTCATCGGCGCTCCACCAAAAGGGGTTATTAATAACAGCTGTGCCGGTAAGCGCAGCATTTTTTAACCAGGCGCGGTAAAAAGGCACGTCTTGCGAAATCCGGTCAAACACTACGGCATAACCACACGGCTCGCCTTGCATTTCTTTATCTATACGTACCGCTTCGGCGGTGATGCCTTCAATATTTTTACTGTTTATCTTTTCAATAAATGCCGTTGGAAACGAACGTTCCTGTCCAAACAAAACGCCAATCTTTTTCATACAATTAATTTAGTAAGTGATCAATGAAATTTAAAGTACAACTAATTTAAGAATGGTTGAAAAAAACATTTACTTTTTTTCTCTTTATATTTTATAAAAAAACAGATGGCCTACTTTTGGCCAAATGCAAACACAAGAATTTCATTCAATTATTGTGCAACGAATAAAAGTAACCTCCGCTTTTTTGGAAAGAGAAGTTACTGTTGATGTTTATTTAGCTAAAAAAGACCTGCCTTTTGCATCTCCGCATTTGTTGTTTATTAACGATGGGCAAGACCTTGAAGTAATGAATTTTGCAGCCATGTTAAACGAGGCAGCAGCCAGCCTTGTGCTGCAGCCTCTCCTTTGCGTAAGCATACATGCAAACGAAAACCGAAGAATGGAATATGGCACGGCAAGCCAGGCTGATTTTGGCGGCCGTGGCGCCAGAGCCGGCGCTTACAACCGGTTTATTATAGAAGAACTCTTACCTCTGATTCAATCTTCCTACCATATCCTAACGTTTGAAAGTTACAGCATTGCCGGATTCTCGTTGGGTGGCTTAACAGCAATTGATATGGTGTGGAATCATGCGCAACTTTTTTCTATTGCAGGCGTATTCTCCGGCTCGCTGTGGTGGCGTTCAAAAGATCTAAAAAAGGGGTATGTGGAAGATCGTGATAGAATAATGCACCAGTTAGTGCGCAAGGGTAAACACCACCCAGGTTTACGGTTTTATTTTACCACTGGCTCACTCGATGAAACAGCCGACCGGAATAATAACGGCATTATTGATTCGATAGACGACACGCTGGCTTTAATTGAAGAATTAAAAGCAATAGGTTATACCGAGGCCGACATTGTGTATAAAAATTTTGAAGATGGAAAACATGATGTGGCTACTTGGGGGCGTGCCATGCCTGATTTCCTGTTGTGGGGTTGGGGCGTTCACAAAATTACCCATAAGCTGCCTTGAAGCTGCTGAACAAAAAAACCGGTTTCATTGGAAACCGGTTTTTTTTATCTTTTGATTTTAATTTAAAAAATATAGCGAAGACCTAATTGCATGCCCCAGGTGCTACTAACATTTATCGACGGTTCGAAAGTGGTAACAGGGTAGGCACTATTTACCTTATTTAACGTGTACTGCGGAACACCGGCAGGCGTTACAGTTGAATAGCGCAATAAGCCGCCATTACTAATGGTAGTGCGGTTGCGAGTACCCCAATTGCTGTTTAAGAGGTTACCAAAGTTCAACATGTCCAGACTTGCCTGCAAAGTATGTTTTTTGCCAGCCGCCTGAATCGAAAAATCTTGTAAAACCTTTACATCAACAGAATTTACCCATGGCAATAAAGCACCGTTCGGTTCGGAATACTGTCCTCCACGTTTTTTCAGGTATTTATCTTGTTGTACATAGTTCCAAAAAGCATCGGCTTCTACAGCATTCGGAATTAAGAGACCTGCCTCAGTTCTGTCTTTAGGAATATACAGGAGGTCGTTGCTCAAACCGTCGTTGTTCATGTCGTTGCTGTAACGGTATGTAAACCTACCCTGATGTGTTCCTTCATAAAACATAGAAAAAGTGGTAGCCAGGCTTTTAGCGTATTCGAAACGATACGAAAAGGCTGCCAATACACGGTGTGGTATTGAATATTGAGAGATGGAAAGATCAAGATCATTATTTCCGCGAATGCTATTCAAATTGCTCCATGCAGAAGCAGCTTGAGAGCCGGGGTTTCCAGAAAGATCTTGTGTAAGGTTATAGCTGTAGGCAACTTGTCCGTAAAAGCCTTTGCTGAAATTACGGCTTAATTGCGCTGTGTAGCTAAAGCCACCACCACGGTCTGTATTGGAAAGTACCATTGCTTCGCGCACAGTTGGTTCTACTGTTCTTGAAGCGCTGGATGAGTAGCGGGGGCGAAGATCTGGTCCGGAAGCAAAAGAACTGTTAGGAGCCGCCATATTTGCATTGTACTGAAATATGGCATTAACATCTTTTGTATAAATAGCTTCCATGGTAAACAACAAATTCCAGGGTAAGCGTTTATCAAATGCTAAAGACGTTCTCCAAACCTGAGGAAAATCGAAGTTCTTATCAACAATGGCTAAAGAAGCTCCTGAAGGAAGCGTTGAAGGTGATTGTGGAAATTTGCTCGCATAAGCGTTCGGATCAGGGTTAAAAGGGTAAGCTGATGCCCCTGCACCTACCACCTCTACTGTTGCCTGAAGACCATAGCTGTTTGTAGGCTGGTTGGTGTACCATACAAATGGCAAACGACCGGTGAAAATTCCTGTACCACCCCGAACCACAATGTTACGATTACCTTCAACATCGTAATTGAAGCCTACTCTTGGCGACCATAGCCATTGGCTTTCAGGCCACGATCCAACATCAAATTTGTAAGGATTGCCACTTAAGTCTTTAAATGTTTTTTCTGCAATGGCTGCATTTGCTGGAGGTTGCTCCAGGTAAATTGGTCTGTCAACACGTACACCGGCAAGTAATTTAAACCGCTCGGTCAGTTGAACTTCGTCCTGTGCATAAAGGGCTAATTGGCCAAACTTTAATTCAGCAACCGGTTGTGTACCGTTATAACCATAAGTTAAGGCAAATGCCGAAGGCGCCTGGTTGGTCAAAAAGTCGTTTAGCGAACTAAAGCGATAGTAGCTTGTGCCGTAGCGTAAAAAGCTGTTACCAAAATACATATGATCATAAGCAGCACCGGCTGTTAAGTTGTGCTTACCCACGTTGTAGCTAAAGTTATCGGAAAGGGTAAAGACTTTGTTTTTAACCTCGTTTTTAAAGCTGAATAATTCGTAACCCAAACTGATGTAAGCGTTTCCACCTTCTTGAATATCAACAAATGGAAAAGGCGACGAGCCGCTGGTGCGATTGGTTTCTATATTGGTGTACGTAGCTAAAAACTGGTTAGCAGCCCGGTTGCTCACTTTACTTTTCAGGTCGAGGGTCCACGAAGAAACTAAGTCTTCAAAACCATAATTTGCATTGGAGTAAGCCATTGCATCTTTGCTCCAGCGGTTAGAACTTGCTCTTGGGTTTGGAGCCGAGGTACCATTTGTAATCTGATCGTTTGTGCTTTTTACGTAGTTATAGCGCAGTGCTAAACGGTGGTTGTCGTTAATGTTCCAGTCTATACGTCCTAAACCTTTTACGTTTTTAGATGCAAAGTTTCCTAAGCCTTCGTAAGCACCTGTTTCGTAACCATATTGTTTGCTCACGTAGTCAGAAACGGCATCAAGATCAGTTGCTAAAACACGGGTAAAGTTGCCCGTTGTGTCGCCAGCGCCGCGTTTTGCTTTCCAGTTAAGTCCCGGGTACGATCTGTTTTCAAACTCGCCATTGGCAAAAAAGAAAAGTTTGTTTTTAATAATTGGTCCGCCTAAACGGGCTCCTAAAATTTTGGTAGACGATTCCTCAAGCGCACCCAACTTTGCATCACCCACCTTTTTACCGTTAAAATTTTGGTTTCGGTAAAAGCCGTAGGCTGATCCGGCGAAGGTGTTGGTATCGCTGCGGGTAATAGCGCTGATTCCGGCGCCGGTAAAATTGCCCTGTTTTACATCATAGGGAGAAATGTTCACCGAGATTACGTCAATCGCATCTAAAGAAATAGGCTGCGCATCGCCGCCAGGCAAATTATTGCCGCTTAAGCCAAAGTTGTTATTAAAGTTGGCACCGTCAATAGTAATGTTATTAAAACGGGCATCGCGGCCGTTAAAAGAGCTGCCGTTGCCCGATTGAGGAGTTAAACGGGTAAAATCGTTAATGCTTCGGCTAATAGTTGGCAAAGTGGTTATTTGCCGGTTGGAAATGTTGGTAGATGCGCCGCTTTTCAGCGCCCGGTTGGTGTTTGCCGTCACTACTACAGATTCTAATTCGTTTCCTGCGGCAGCAAGCGCTACATCAAGGCGGTATTCTTCGCCCAAAATTAAATTAATGTTGGTGTTTTGAGATTGACCATAGCCAACATAAGTAACTACTACTGTGTACGGACCGCCGGGGTTCATGTTCTGAATATCATACCGGCCACCAGAGCGGCTAAGCGAACGATAAACAGTTCCGGTAGGTTGGTGTGTGGCGGTTACAGTGGCACCTACCAAAGGCTCGGTGTCTCCGGCTTTCACCACTCCACTCATACTACTGGTGGTTACCTGGGCTGTAACAAACTGCCCGCTTGCCAGTACAAACAGCAGCATTGTAAATAATCTCTTAAGCATATGTTTTATTTGTTTTCGGGTGCAAAGAAAGTAAATTTTAATCATCCCTGTTCACCTTAATATTAACATTGGGTTATCAATTAATCATAATTCAAGACAGGTTTTAAACTGCTTTTGCTGCTTTTGCTGCCCCAGCTATTTCACTTCCCCTGTTTCAACAACAAAACACCAATTACCTTTGCTAAAAAAGTTGCATGCTGCACTCTATAGAAAGCGCCATTGAAGATATTAAAAGCGGTAAAATTGTAATTGTAGTAGATGATGAAGATCGCGAAAATGAAGGAGACTTTATAGCCGCCGCCCGCCACGTAACTCCAGAAGTAATCAATTTTATGAGCAAACACGGGCGCGGACTAATTTGTATTGGTCTGTTAGAAGACCGCTGCGATGAACTTGGGCTTGAACTGATGGTAAATAACAATACTGCTTTACACGAAACCGCATTTACAGTTTCGGTTGATTTATTGGGGCATGGCTGCACTACCGGCATATCAGCGCACGATCGTTCTAAAACCGTTCAGGCACTCATTAACCCAGAAACAAATTTGGCAGAACTAGGTAAGCCAGGACATATTTTTCCATTAAGAGCAAAAAAAGGGGGTGTATTGCGCCGCGCTGGCCATACCGAAGCGGCAGCCGATTTGGCCCGCCTCGCAGGTTTTGAACCGGCAGGAGTGTTAGTAGAAATATTAAATGAAGATGGAACCATGGCGCGCCTGCCGCAGTTGCTGGAAGTTGCCAAAAAGTTCGATTTTAAAATTATTTCTATTAAAGACCTGATTGAATACCGCCTTAAACGCGATTCGCTGATTGAAGAAATTGTTCGGGTAGATATGCCTACTAAATGGGGGCATTTTAAATTAATTGCATTCCAGGAAAAGGGAACCAGCAACGAACATCTGGCACTTGTAAAAGGCGATTGGAAAAAAGACGAACCGGTTATGGTACGGGTACATTCCTCTTGCTTTACCGGCGATATTTTAGGTTCGCTGCGTTGCGATTGCGGAGAGCAACTGCACCTGGCTATGCAAATGGTGGAAGCGGAAGGAAAAGGCGCTATTTTATACATGAACCAGGAAGGTCGCGGAATTGGATTGCTTAATAAATTGAAAGCATATCGCTTACAGGAAGAGGGCATGGACACAGTGGAAGCCAATCTGCATTTGGGTTTTCAAATGGATCAGCGGGACTATGGCGTAGGTGCGCAGATATTAAGGCATATTGGAATTCATAAGCTGAGGCTCATTTCTAATAATCCTAAAAAAAGAGTAGGGCTTGTTGGTTACGGGTTGGAGGTAGTAGACAATATTCCACTTCATATTGATTCTAACCCTCATAAC
>JBBSRB010000024.1:0-28866 GCA_038243445.1 Chitinophagales bacterium
AAACCCATTTTCACCATATTTACCTTCTATAGAGTTTATGCCAGGGCTAAAATTTTTTTCATACAAAATTTGTCCCTTTGAGATTAAGGCAAATAATATAATTGTCAAAGTTGCAAATGTGTGTTTCATAATTTCTGACAACAGTAGTATTAAAGCAATTAAACGCAATATAAAATTTTCTAAACTGTTGATTTTCAACTAAAGTCTATTGCGCTATTTTTATAGCGCATTGCGGCAATCAGCCGTCCGAGTCAAGCCATGATGCAGGTCAGTAACTTTCATTCCAAAAAAAGCTAGAATAGAGTTGCCTAATTAATAGTTGTAGCTGTAAAGCTTTTCACCATTTCAATCCGTAAAAATCCTAAATCCGAAGCTTACCGCGCTACGTTCACGGCTCTTTTTTCTCTAATCACTGTTACCTTAATTTGCCCGGGATAGGTCATTTCTGTTTGAATTTTTTGGGCAATTTCAAAGCTTAATTTATCGCTGTCGCCATCAGTAACTTTATCTGCTTCTACAATAACGCGTAATTCTCTGCCGGCTTGTATTGCATAAGCCTTTTCTACGCCATTGTAAGTAAGGGCCATGTTTTCCAGTTGTTTAATACGCTGCAGGTATTGCTGCATTATTTCTCTGCGTGCGCCCGGGCGTGCGCCGCTAATGGCATCGCAAGCCTGAACAATAGGAGAGATAACGTATTTCATTTCCATTTCATCGTGGTGGGCGCCAATTGCATTTACCACCGCCGGAACTTCGCCGTATTTCTCGGCTAACTTGGCGCCTAAAAGTGCGTGGCTTAATTCGGTTTCTTCATCGGGCACTTTACCAATATCGTGCAGCAGGCCGGCGCGTTTGGCCAGTTTTACATTTAAGCCCAGTTCGGCCGCCATAATGCCGCAAAGGTTGGCTACTTCGCGGCTGTGCATTAACAGGTTTTGTCCGTACGAGGAGCGGAAACGCATTTTACCTACAATACGAACCAGGTCTTTATGTAGCCCATGAATGCCAAGCTCAATTACCGTGCGTTCGCCAATTTCTACAATCTGTTCTTCTAATTGGCGCTTTGTTTTTTCTACTACTTCTTCAATACGGGCAGGGTGAATACGACCATCAGAAACCAGCCGCTGCAAACTAAGGCGGGCAATTTCCCGGCGCAACGGATCAAAGCAAGAAAGGATAATGGCTTCGGGTGTATCGTCAACAATCAAATCGACACCAGTGGCGGCTTCTATTGCACGGATGTTTCGGCCTTCGCGGCCAATAATCTGTCCTTTTATTTCATCTGTTTCCAAATTAAACACCGTAATGGCGTTTTCAATTGCTTGTTCGGCGGCGGTTCGTTGTATGGTTTGGATAACTATTTTGCGGGCTTCTTTATTTGCTTTTTGTTTTGCATCATCTATAATTTCCTGCTGAATGGCTAACGCCTGCGAATGTGCTTCTCCTTTTAAACCTTCTATTAATTGGGTGCGCGCTTCATCGGCTGTAAGCCCCGATATTTTTTCCAGCCGGCGAAGGTGTTCTTCCTGGTGTTTTTCCAGTTCGGCTTGTTTTATGCTCACTACTTCTGTTTGCTTTGCCAGGTTGCCTTTAATGTTGTCGGTTTCTTTTAGCTGGCGCTCCAGGCTTTCGGTTTTTTGATTTAAGCCTTGCTCTTTTTGTTTGATTCTATTTTCGGCTTCCACTACTTTTCGGTTGCGTTCCAACACTTCTTTTTCGTGCTCCGACCGTAACTGCACAAACCGTTCTTTAGCAGAAATTTCTTTTTCTTTTCTAACTGTTTCGGCTCTTAATTCTGCTTCTTTCAGCAAGAGCTGCGCATGTTGATCGGCTTCCTGAAGTTTTTTTGTGGTGTCTTTTGCAAAAATGAATTTACCCGCTATAATGCCCGCCACTAAAGAAATAATAGCTATAATGAAAGTGAGTATGTTAAGTTCCATTTGATTGTTCTTTTTTTAAAATTGATGAAATTCTACCGTGTTACTGTTAATGATACAGGTAAAAAAGGTAAGTGGCGAAGATACAAAACGGATGCAATTTGTAGAAGTTGCTAATTGTAAATAGATAAGTAAGTTGGAAAATGATGTAAAACCCTTGCAAAAGGGGTCCTTCACTTTTCTTCGGAAAGGGCGCTGTCAATTATTTTTTCTAATGTTTGAAGTCGGCTGCTGACATAATCGAGGTTTACTTCATTGGTGATGTAAGCGTTTTGCGCTGTTGCAAACCAAATAAGCACCATGGCAATATAATCCTGCATGTCTTTACCGGCGAAAGCTGTTTTAAATTCAACAAGCTTATCGTTAATTGTTTTGGCGGTTTTACGCACCACTTCTTCGTCTTTCGGTAAAATACGAATGCGGTAGCTTCGGTCGGCAATGATAAGATTTAAGGGAATTAATTGGTCGCTCATGTAAGTAAAAAGTTGACTGCGCAAGGGCCTTTTTTAAAGGTTTTGAAAAAGTTTCAGAAAAAAGCAAATAAACGTTTACTGACTTAAATAATTAATTACTTTTTCTATTTCTTTTAAGTAACGATTAATTTTTCGCTCAAATTCTTTTTTGTCCTTTTCGTTCATATCGCCGGTAGCCATTTTAATAATCGACAATTGTTCCGCCAGTTCTCCGGCTCTTTTTTTTGTTGTGGCACTTTCGTCTTTTTCAAATTCCAGTTGCGCTTTTAGTTGTTCGTTTTCTTTTCTTAACCGGTTTTGCTGCTTCAGCAATTGCTGCAACTTTTCATTTAGTATGGTAAAGTGTTCGTCTATCGTCATTGCTTTCTAATTTCGGCGCCGGTTTCTTTTTCAAGTGTTGTCATAATTTTTTTCATCCAGCCGTCAACTTCGCCATCTGTAAGGGTTTTTTCTTCGTTTAAAAAAGTAAAGTTTACCGCCCACGATTTTTTACCGGCTCCTAATTTATCGCTTTCAAATACATCAAACAACCGAACTTCTTTTAACGTAGAAAGGTGCAAGGTGGCAATGCTTTTTCTAAACTCTTCAAAAAGGGTGCTTTTGGGCACCACCATCGCAAGGTCTCTTTCCACCGGCTGAAATTTAGCTACTTCTTTAAAGCGTACGCTGTTTTTAACCGCTTCTTCAAGCACCACATCCCAATTAAAGTTAACAAAGAAAACGGGTGTTTTTACATCAAACCGTGCTGCCGTTTGGGCCGATACTTTACCCCCTTTTAAAAGGGTTTTACCCTCCAGGGAAGCCGAAAACGCATTCTCTAAAAAAACGCTTTTTTCGGCAGTTTCAAAAGATACCTTCAATCCAATTAGTTTAATTAAACTTTCAGCAAGGCCTTTTATTAAGTAAATATCTGCGGGTTCTGCACTCTTTTTCCAACCTACGTCGGTTGCGTTGCCGGTAACGTAAAGGCAAAAGTGTGCTTCTTCTTCATACCTTCCCAAACCGTTTGTTTTATAGGTTTTCCCAAGTTCAAACAATTTTAAATTGGCGTTTTTCCGGTTGTGATTAAACGCAATCACTTCTAAAGCTGTAGGCAACATCGCCGGACGTAAAACGTTTAATTCCGAACTTAAATTATTGAATAATTTAACCGTTGTTGTTAATTGATCGGAACTAAAATAGTTTGAGTTAGTGATAGAATTAGTGAGTATTTCGGAAAAGCCCAAGCCAACCAAAGCACCCACCAATTTTTCTTTCAGCGCCTCTTCTTTATAACTTACTTCAATAGACGGCGTAATGGTTATAGCTGATGGAATTTCAATCGCATCTAACCCATCTATGCGTAATACTTCTTCAACGATATCGGCGGGGTGCAAAACATCTTTTTTATAGTGCGGAACTTCTAACACAATGTCATCTGCACTTTCTTCTTTAATGCCGAACCCAAGGCTTTTTAAGATGTTTTTTACGCTGGTTACCGGATAGTTTTTACCGCTTAACTTTTTTAAATAAGAGTATTTTAAGGTAACTTCTTTTTTAGGTTGGGGCGCGGGGTAAATATCAACTATGGCAGAAGCAAGTTCGCCGCCGGCAATTTCTATTATTAAAGCTGCAGCTCTTTTCAAAACCGTTACGGTGCCCGAAATGTCTACTCCTTTTTCAAACCTTGCGGCTGCATCAGTTCGCAATGCATGCCGGAAAGATGTTTTTCTAATGCTTGTAGGATCGAAAAAAGCACTCTCCAAAAACAGGTTTTGTGTTTTTTCGGTAACACCACTTTCCAACCCGCCAAAAACACCTGCTATACACATGCTTTTTTCGGCACTGCAAATCATCAAATCGGCGCCATCTAAAGTTCGTTCTTTGCCATCAAGAGTGGTAAAAAGGGTTCCAGGCTCCAAATTTTTTACAATTACCTTCTGACCCGATATTGCATCATAATCAAAAGCATGCAGCGGCTGTCCGGTTTCGTGTAATATAAAATTGGTACAATCTACAATGTTATTAATGGGTTTTAATCCAATGCTTTTTAAGCGTTGCTGCAGCCATTTTGGCGATGGCCCCACCTGTACGTTGGCAATACAAACGCCCGAATACCGCGGACAGGCGCTGGTATTTTCAACTGCGACATTTATGGGTAACACGTGGTTATTGGCCGAAAGTTCAGTTTGCGGAATAATTGGTTTTAACTCTGCTTTTTGGTGGTGCGAAAGGTAAGCACAAACATCGCGTGCAACGCCCCAATGGCTCATAGCATCAGCGCGGTTTGGCGTTAATCCTATTTCAAAAATAACATCGTTAAAAGGGGTAAAATAGTCAGCTGCAAAAGTACCCACGGGCGCATCATCGGGTAAAACCATAATGCCTGCGTGCGAAAGACCTAGTCCAATTTCGTCTTCGGCGCAAATCATTCCAAAGCTTTCTTCGCCCCTGATTTTGGCCACCTTCATATTTAGCGGGCTGCCGCTAATTGGGTAAATGGTTGTACCAACGGGCGCCACAATTACTTTTTGGCCTGCCTCTACATTTGGTGCGCCGCAAACAATTTGCATCACGTTGCTACCGTCAATGGTCACTTTTGAAAGCTTTAATTTATCTGCATTTGGGTGTTGCGCCACTTCTAACACCTGCCCAATTACTAGCCCGCTTAAGCCGCCTTTAATTTCTTCAAAAGGCTCCATGCTTTCTACTTCCAGCCCAATAGAAGTTAAGATAGCAGAAAGAGCTTCGGGTGCTACTTTTTGAGGCAAATATTGGCTTAGCCAGTTATACGAAATGGTCATTTGAATTAATTTCTAAAGTGCGCAAAGATAGCACTTGGGCAACTGGAGAATGGGCGAATGCCGATTTAAAAGAGGTGTTGGTTTTTATTTCGTCTTTAGATTCTTTGTATCAATTCAACCTTATCATTTTTTTTCAAAACCATCTTCGTTACTTCGCCCTTCAATGCTTAAAAAGATTGACTGGTACATACTTCGGCAATTTGCTGTTACGTTTGTGTTTTGCATGCTGCTGTTTACCGTAATTGCCGTGGCAGTGGATAGCAGCGAAAAAACAGATGATTTTGTAAAAACAGGCCTGGGCACCTGGGATATTATTTCTAAATACTACATTGGTTTTGTGCCTCATGTTTGGGGTTTACTATATCCGCTTTTTGTGTTTATAGCCGTTGTGTTTTTTACTTCTAAAATGGCTTCAAGATCAGAAATCATTGCTATACTGGCAACGGGCACCACCTACAACCGCTGGCTGCGCACCTATTTTTTGGGTGGAACCTTTTTTGCCGTTGTACTTTGGTTTGCCGCCCGCTATGCATTGCCAAAAGCAAACGATATCCGCAATACTTTTCAGCTGGTGTATATTGATAAGGATAAAGCAAGCGGCCCCCAGGACGGTTCGTTAACTCATTATAAACGGACCGATTCTAACACCTACGTAGGTATTAAATATTTTGACACTGCTTCAAAAACAGGCACAACTTTTTTTTTAAATGAATTAAAGAACAACAAGCTTATATATAACCTTCGCGCCGAAACTATCCGTTGGGATACTGCCAACAAAGGGTGGATGTTGGCAGGTGTGGTGGAACGGAAAGTGGACAGCGCCGGAGAAAAGATCTCACGTTTTGATGAATTACCGGTGAAGCTTAGTTTTTTGCCCCGCGACTTGCGCAAAGACGAATATTTAAAGGAGCGGCTAAACACGCCAGACCTAGTGAAAGTAATAGAATTAGAAGCATCCCTGGGCAACGAAGGCTTAAATACCTTACAGGTAGAGCGGTACCGCCGTACTTCAATTGCTTTTTCGGTTTTGTTGCTCACCCTCATCGGGGCTGTTGTCTCGAGCCGCAAAACCCGTGGTGGCACGGGCGTTCACCTGGCAATAGGAATTTGCATTGCCGTTAGCTTTATAATTTTCGACCGCTTTTCTACCGTGTTTTCTACAAAAGGCAATTTGCCACCGCTGCTCGCCGCTTGGATACCCAATATTGTGTTTTTTGTGGTGGGCATATACCTGTACCGGCGGGCACCAAAGTAAGCGTAAAACAGGCCCATTTTCCGCCATCAAAAAACCTTTCAAAAAGGGTGGTGCAAAAAGTTAAACAAGCTTTTACTTGCAGGTGCAATAGCACTCCGTTTTTTTAGTTAACCGTTCATTCGCCTTCATTCTTTAACTTTATAGCCGTCAATCAAGTTTTTTCATTTTAACGATAAAAGCTATGGGAGTTATTAAAGAACGGTTTAAAGCAAAGGCAGATGCAACGGCTGCCGACATAAAAGATCTGCTGAAAGAGCATGGCAGCAAAGTAATTGGCGAGGTTCAGTTATCGCAGGTTTTTCAGGGCATGCGGGGCATTACAGGATTGGTTACCGAAACATCGTTGCTTGATGCCCAGGACGGCATTCGTTTTCGCGGATACTCTATTCCCGAACTTCAGGAAAAGTTGCCAAAAGCCGAAGGTGGCAGCGAACCGTTACCAGAAGGTTTATTTTATTTAATGCTGGTGGGCGAATTGCCAACCGAAGAAGATGTACACCATTTAACGGCCGTTTGGCAGCGTCGCAGCCATGTGCCTAATCACGTGTTTGCCACTATTGAAGCGCTGCCCATATCAGCACATCCAATGACACAGTTTGTGGTGGGTGTAATGGCTCTGCAAACCGAAAGCCAGTTTGCAAAGCGCTATGCAGCCGGTATGAGCAAAAAAGATTATTGGGATGCCGTGTTTGACGATACCATGGATTTAATTGCGCGCCTGCCAAGGATTGCCGCTTACATCTACCGCAGGAAATATAAAAACGGTATGCATATTCAGCCAAATGGCTTGTTGGATTGGGCTGGCAATTTTGCCCACATGCTGGGTTACGAAGACGAAGGTTTTAAAGAGTTGATGCGATTATATATGACCATTCATGCCGACCACGAAGGTGGAAATGTATCGGCCCACACAACGCACCTGGTGGGTTCGGCATTGAGCGACCCGTATCAAAGTTTGGCGGCAGGGCTAAACGGACTTGCCGGTCCGCTGCACGGGTTGGCAAACCAGGAAGTGATTAAGTGGATTTTTGAAATGCGCGAAGAATTAAAGACCGATGTGCCTTCAAAAGATCAAATAATAGATTATGTAAAGCGTACGCTGGAAGGCGGAAAAGTAGTGCCAGGTTACGGACATGCCGTGCTGCGCAAAACCGACCCGAGGTTTACAGCCCAAATGGAATTTGGTAAAAAACACATGGCCGACGACGCACTGGTGCAAACGGTGTGGAATATTTACGAAGCTGTACCACCCGTATTACAATCGTTAGGAAAAATAAAAAACCCCTGGCCAAATGTAGATGCGCACAGTGGCGCTTTGTTGGTGCATTACGATATGGTGGAGTACGAGTTTTACACGGTGTTGTTTGGCGTAAGCCGGTCGCTTGGCGTGTTGGCTTCTCTTTGTTGGGACAGAGCCTTGAACTTTCCGCTTGAGCGTCCAAAATCGGTCAGCGTTCGGTTAATTAAAAAATGGTTGAAGGGCGAAGACGAAATTTGGGGCGATTAAATGTCTTCTGCTTTATAAATAAAGAGCCGGTCTTCTGTTTGCCCTTACTAAGCAACAGCGGGCTAGCTTTTTTAAAAGAAATGATCGAGCGCTTTAAGACTTATAGGTTTTTCCCAAATGGTTAACTTGGATCCATCAAGGTTAGAAGGCATGGTGGGCCGAAAGGCGCTAATTAGATGAAAATGAGTGTTGGGATGTTGCTGGTACATTTCAGGAAGTTTTTCCCAGCCAAGCCCGTCGGGTAAATTGTAATCAATAAATAAAAAGTCGGGTGTTACCTCTTTCAGTCTCTTTAACCCATCGCGGAGTGTATGAGCAATATACACTTCATAATTTTTGCGCGTGAAATATGATTTCATTAAGACACACAAGTCCACCTCATCATCTATAATCATTACCTTTTTGCGCATGTTCATTCCTTACTTCAATAACTGTGCTTAACTAATCTATTTTTGTTTGTATATTCTATACTGCTGATGTAGACTTTTTTACTCATAGCTTCTGGTAACCACATAAAGTACATCAGATTTCGATGGTACGATTATTTTACCTCCTGTAGTGCAAAATTCATTACTTATTATTTAATACGCTAGTTATGACAACTAAATCAAAAGTTATTTTAGGCATTGTGGGTGCTGCAGCAGCAGGTGTGGCCATAGGTTTACTTTTAGCCCCTGAAAAAGGTTCTGAGGTAAGAAGAAACATTAAATCTACTGCCGGCGATTGGGCCGACCACCTGAGCGACTTGTTTTCGAATGCTAAAAGCAGCGTAGGAAATCTACGGAACAAAGGCTCCAGGGTAGCCGATGACGCTGCTGATAAGTTTAATAGCGCCCGCGAAAGCTATAGTTAAGACATTTAATAAAAGCAGGTGCTTTGGTGCCTGCTTTTTTTATTAACCCACGGAGATAAAGATTTATGGAAGAATTAAAAGAAAGCGCAAAAAGCTTAAAAACACACGTGAGCGATTACGTAAACACGTATGTGCAACTAGCAAAAGCAAAAGCCACGCAGGGTGCCTCTAATGCTGCATCCGGCGCTGTTATTGGTGTTGCTGCTTTGCTGTTTGGAATCTTCTTTTTGTTTTTTGTTTTTTGTGGACTTGCTTTTTGGATTGGTTCTTTAGTAAACAGCACCGCTGGTGGCTTTTTTATTGTTGCCGCGTTTTTTCTGGTGTTGGTAATTTTAATTTTTGCTTTAAGAAAAAAAGTAATTGTTCCGGCAATCCGAAATGCCATTATTAGCAAGGTTTATGAATAAAAGAATTCAAACATACGAAGAGTTGGTAGAAGAGCAGCAACGGCTTGTATCGTTGTTAAAAACGCAGGAAAGTTTTATTAAGGTAGATATTGCCGGCATAAAAGTAGGCCTACGTCCTTTTGGTAAAGCCCTGACAGTAGTAAATAAAATGGCCACCCGCGACAATACTGCGCCGGTACTAAATTTTGGAATGGAAATGGGCATTGACTTGTTAATACGACGCGTGTTGCTTGCAAGAGCCGGATGGTTTACAAAAGTGGTGGTGCCGTTTTTAGTTAAAAATTACTCTTCGCATATCATTGGCGAAGACAAACGAACAGCCCTTGTACAAAAGATAAAAGGGTTTTTCCGCAAAATTCGTCCACACGCAGCACCACAAACCCAACACGAGCCCGAACACAGCTAAACTTTTTTGGTGCTAATAATTAATGCTGTATAAACCTTATGCTACATTATTTAGTGCTGATGCAAAAAAAGGCAGCAAAAAGGGGTAAAAGCAAAATCTGATTATATGACCAGCAAACCCTTGAACGAACCAACAAACACCAGCGATAAACCACAGGAGCAGGATTATAAAAACCCACCCAGTGAAGCGCCGCGCAGGGAAAAAGGCCAGAATGCCCTTGAGGGAACATCGCCGCAGGATAGCCGCGCGGATGAAAAAGTGATTTTTAACCAACCGCAAACCAAAGCAAACCAATAACTTTCTACAGGCTGTTTTCTTACACAATCAATAGCGGAACGGCAATTGTTATTACCCTTTTCTCAGCCTTTTATATTCTTCTTAAATCCTCCTCCAATTAGGCTAAGTATGAAAAGAACAAGAAATATATAAAACAAAATTCTGGCAACAGCTGCTGCGCTGGAAGCAGCCACGCTAAAACCAAATATACCCGCTGAAATTGCTATCGCTAAAAAAATAATGGTCCACCGCAACATTGCCTGTTTTCTTTAAAGTTATAAGCAAAAATCCACCAATAAAGTTCGCTACTAAAGAACGCTTTTCGAAACCTTTTCGTGTACGCTGTTTAGACCCTTTTTTAAGGGTTTTTGGCTTTTATAAAAGCACCTTTGCAATTATAAAACTCATCTATTAATCAAAAAACTTAAAACCGGTGTACTAAAGCCGTACTCAATTAGAGCCAGCGCTTAAACAAATTGAGTATATTAATCCACTAACAGCAAATGTAAAGCAGCTTTTAAACAAACGAAAAATTGGTACACTATTGTACTTATTCAAATCTTAGTTATCCTCACAACAAATTTTTTTTTGTTTGCATTATGAATAAGATTGACATTTTAAAAAACGGCTCATCATTTTTTTCTACCGTCACCGCACCAGCGCCAACCGCGCCGCTGATAGCAACAAACGCTTTTCCCTGTCTTCAGTCGAAAGACCCGTCCTCTGCTTCGGAAGCACCTCACTACCCGGTTCCGCATTTTTTTGAGTACCGCATGCGTTCCAGAACCTTCGATTGTTGAACCTTTTTTCTTTTTATAAACGATACACATACAAAGAAGCAAGCTCCTTTATCTTTATCTTTAATGGGGAAAAGGGTTCGCACCTGCTCTATTGCAAAATTCCAACGACCCTTTTTAAAGGGTTTTTGATGTATGATGAAGTTGTACCCCATTTGTTATTAAAGCTTTAGGTAAATAATTTCGTTTGCCAAAATTGGTGCCCTACTTGCTATAGAAAAGGGCACTCCAAAATCAAAAGAATGATGAATCAAAGCTTAGCGCAGAAGCAACGCCTCAAAATTTTACCGCAGCAAATACAGTTGCTTAACTTTTTTCATTTAAATACGCTGGAACTCGAACAACGTATTTTACAGGAAATTGAAGACAACCCCTTGCTGGACGATCAAAAGTCGGAATTTGAAGAGTTAGCCGATAAGTTTAGCAAAGATGATGTGCAGGATTTTCAGGATTGGGAGGAGCATGGCTACGATGACATACCTGATTATAAGCTGGAGTACAACAATTACCTGCACGATGATAAAGTGCCCGAACGACCGCTTTCGAGCGGCTACGATTACAGAAAACTTTTAAAAGAACAATACAAGGTAAGCTGCACCAATCAGCAAGAAATTGAGCTGGCCGAATACATTATTGACTCGCTAAACGAAAACGGGTTAATGGAGCAAGGTGTGGTCGAGCTGGCGGAAGATCTGTCTTTTAAGCACAATAAGTGGGTAGAAGCAGATGATGTGCTGATGGTTTTAAAACGCATTCAGCACCTTGATCCGGTAGGCGTTGGCGCCCGCAATGTGCGCGAATGTTTGCTTATTCAGCTTAACTGCATGAACCAAAAGCGGCCCGATGTAAAAATGGCCATTCAGTTGCTGGAAAATCATTTTACCGATTTGCACAACCGCAACATGGATAAAATTAAAAATCATTTGCAGCTTGACGAAGAAGAATTAAAAATTGTGCTGCAGTTAATAGCCTCCTTAAAAATGAAACCTGTATGCGAGCAGGAAGACAGCATTAACGGCAATCAAAACATTTTGCCAGATTTTATTATTCTGCAAACAGGCGAAGAACTCGAAGTTCAACTGTATAAGCACCGATCTGAAAGCCTCAGTATCAACTCATCGTGGAAACAAATGGCCGAAGGAAGCAAACAGGTAACCACCGATAAATCGGCCATGCAGTACCTCAAAAATAAGTTGCAATCGGCCCAATGGTTTATTAGCGCAGTGCAGCAGCGTGAAGCCACCATGTTAAAAATTATGCGTGCCATTGTACACTTGCAATTCGATTATTTTTTAACCGGTGATATCAACTTACTAAAGCCAATGATTTTAAAAAACATAGCGGAAATTGTGGGTGTTGATATTTCCACTGTTTCGCGTATTACCTGCAATAAATATGTGGAAACGCCATTTGGACTATTGTTGTTAAAAAACTTATTTACCGAAGGTATTGCCAACCAACAGGGACAGGTAATTTCCAACAAAGTAATTCAATCCGCCATTGAAGATGTTATTGAAAATGAAGACAAGCATAACCCTTATACCGATCAGCAATTAGTAAACATTTTAGCACAGAATGGTTTCTCTGTGGCACGCCGTACTGTGGCTAAATACCGCGAGCAATTGCAGATACCCGTTTCGCATGTTCGCGGCTTGTGGGCGTAATTTCGTACTTTTATCTTTCTAAAACAGAATAATTCAAAAATGCAGAAGATTTTAATTATTGATGATGACCGGGATATGTGCCTGTTACTGAAACGATTTCTTAGCCGTCATGATTTTGAAGTGCTGGAAAGCTACAGTGGCAAAAAAGCGTTGGAATTGTTAGACACCGTGGAACCAGACCTGGTTATGTGCGATTTCCGGTTGGAAGATATAGAAGGAAATGTGCTGTTGGGAAAGATAAAAAACATTTATCCTCAGGTACCCGTTATTATAATTACGGGTTACAGCGATATTAAGATTGCAGTTGAAGTAATGAAAATGGGTGCTTACGATTACATAACAAAGCCACTTTTCCCCGATGAAATTTTAATTACCATTCGAAAAGCCCTGGCTGCTGCTACCGTGCAGGATACGGGTGCAGTTCACGAAAAGGCAGCGCCTTCCGGAGCATCTAAATCGACTCCTTCAACAAGCGTTTCAACACCTGCAAAAGGGTCTCCAACGCTGGTACATTCCGGCGATTATATCTTTGGCGATACACCGGTATTTCGTCAGCTATTACAACAAATAGATTTGGTTGGACCTACTAATTATTCGGTAATTATTTACGGCGAAAGCGGCAGTGGAAAAGAAGCCGTAGCTCAGGAAATACACAAGCGCAGCAAGCGCAAAAACAAGCCTTTTGTAGCCATAGATTGCGGCGCTCTTTCGAAAGAACTGGCTGGTAGCGAAATGTTCGGGCATGAAAAAGGTTCATTTACCGGCGCTCTTAATCAAAAGAGCGGCTCATTTGAAATAGCCAACGGCGGAACCATTTTTTTGGATGAGGTAGCTAATCTTTCGTACGAAATACAAGTATCGTTGCTGCGCGTAGTGCAGGAGCGTAAAATGCGCCGTGTTGGTGGCGTAAAAGATATTGAGCTGGATGTGCGCATATTAATTGCCTCTAACGAAAAGCTGTGGGATGCAGCCCGAAAAGGCAAGTTCAGGGAAGATTTGTACCACCGCTTTAACGAGTTTAGTATTGATGTGCCGCCGCTGCGCCAGCGCCCCGATGACATTATGCTTTTTGCCAACCATTTTTTAGAGCAAACCAACCAGGAGCTGGGTAAAAATGTAAAACGCTTTAGTCCCGAAGTAGAAAGCATTTTTCGCAGCTATGTATGGTACGGAAACCTGCGCGAATTGAAAAACGTTATCAAAAGGGCAACATTATTATCCGACGGCGAGCAAATAGAAGCCACTTCGCTTCCTTTCGAAATATCGCACTTTAATAAACTGCAATTTGAAAAACAGCCAGAGCCTGCAGTGACCTACAATAACCAGCCGCTGCCTTCCACTATGGAAGAAGTATCTGAACCGGTGCGTTCCTTTGTTTCCTCTGCTTCATCGTCAGCGGCAGTTTCGGAAACTACTTTAAAAGGGGCCAGCATAGATGCTGAATATGAAATGATTTTAAAGGCTTTAAAGAAAGTGAACTTCAATAAAAGCAAAGCGGCAAAGCTGTTAAACATCGATCGTAAAACATTGTACAATAAAATGAAGCAATACCAGGAGTTTAATAATCAGTAACGCCTGCTGTTTTTCGCAAATACATCTGCAAGAAATTTAAAGACCTGGGAGGCTGTTGAAGGCCGCCCGGGTCTTTATATAAAGCATACTTTTTGCCGTACCTCTTTTTAGAACATTAAACTTTATCTTTTGCATAAACCCAGCCTTAACATATTAATTATTGATGACGACGAAGACGATTTTTTCATCACCTCCGAGTATCTGCGCCAGATAGAAGAATACCAGTTAACAATTAATTGGTGCTATAAATTTAACGATGCCGTAGAGCAGGTTAAAAATCGAAATCACGATTTGTACCTCGTAGATTATCGCCTGGGTGCTAAAACCGGTTTGGACTTTTTAAAGGAAGCAACCCGCCTCGGTTGCGAAGAACCAGTGGTATTATTAACGGGTAAAGGCAATAAGGAAATTGATATTAAGGCAATGCAAACCGGTGCTACCGATTACCTGATTAAAACCGATTTAAACGCCGATAAATTAGAGCGCTGCATTCGTTATTCAATGGAGCGCACTACGTATTTAAAAGCACTTCGGGCCAATGAAAGAAAGTACCGGAGCATTTTTGAATTATCTAAAGATGCTGTGTTTATTGTTGATCAGAGCTTAACCTTTATAGACAGTAATGCTGCTACATCTGATTTATTAGGGTATAGCAGCGAGGAGTTGAAAGAGCTGAGTGTGTACAGCGTAGTAACGGAAGCAGGTGATAAAGCCTTGCTTGAAAAAGCGATAGACGAGGAAGGCGATGTGGCCGAACTGGAATTTGAATTGCTGACGAAAGGCGGGGAAAAGCGCATTTGTATTTTTTCGCTAACAGCGCCTATTGATACAACCGGACATATATATTACCAGGGTTTGCTGCACGATATTACCAACCTGCGCCGCGCCGAAAAGGCCAACCTGATGGTTGAAAAACTCGGCGCTACAGGGCGTTTGGTGCGTACACTGGCGCACGAAGTGCGCAACCCGCTCAACAACATCAATATGTCGGTAGAGCAACTGGTGAGCGAACCCGATACGGATGACTCTACAATGTACCTGGAAATAATTCAGCGAAACAGCAAACGAATAGGCAACCTGATTACCGAATTGCTCGACTCCAGCCGGCCGTCGGAACTGGTGTTTGAACGCTGCGCCATACAGGCAGTTATGGACGAAAGCATTGCCGATGCCCTGGATAGAATTACGCTTCAGCGTATTAATATGCAAATTCGCTATGCAAACGAGCCCGGCTATATATTGGCCAATAAAGAAAAGCTAAAGATAGCGTTCTTAAACATTATTATAAATGCGGTGGAAGCAATGCCAGTTAATGGCAAAGGCGATCTGCAAATTGAAATAGAAGCTGCCGGCAACATACACATTATTCGGGTGGAAGATAACGGCTGCGGCATTCCGGAAGAAAATGTATCGAGGCTTTTTGAACCTTATTTTACATCTAAGCGAAATGGAATGGGGCTTGGGCTGGCTTCAACCTTAAATATTTTACAATCGCATAAGGCGCAGGTAGATGTTTCTTCGATAGTAAATAAAGGCACGCGGTTTACCATTGCTTTCCCAGCTGCCTAAGGCGCATCTTTAAAAAAAGGCCCCTTTTTTACATGTTTAGCGAAGAGGCGGGCACTTCTTTGGTTTCGCTTTTAATAATAAAAACCGCAGTATCTTTTGGTTTAATGCCAGAGCCTGCATGGATGGCGTGCATTTTTGTAAACTCGGCGCCAAAGTATAAAATTATAGAACTGTAATATACCCACACCAGTATTATAATAATGGAAGCCGCGGTGCCATAGGTTATATCAAGATCGGCGCGGTTGAGGTAAAAGCCTATTGCTACTTTGCCAATGATGAAAAGAGTGGCAGTAAGGATAGCGCCAATAAAGGCATCTTTCCACGAAATAATAGCATCGGGCAACACTTTAAAAATAATGGCAAACAGGGCCGTTATTACCACCAAAATAACGAGGTAATTTAAAGCATTAAAAATTGTTACTGTAGAATTGGATAGGAGCCGTGTTAACTGGGTACTTAATAAATTAAGCACAGCGTTTATTACTAAAGATACCAGCAGCACAAAACCCATACCTATAACCAGCGAAAACGAAAGCAGCCGGTTCATTAATAATTTAAGCCACCCTTTTTTAGGCTTTGCCCGAACCGACCAGATGTAGTTGATGGAATCCTGCATTTCGGTAAACACGCCGGTTGCGCCCACCACTAAAATAATAGTTCCTATAATGGCGCCGCTTGTAGTGGTTCGCGAGCGTTGAATGTTGGCAATAATATCCTGTATTTGTCTGGCTGTTTCGCTGCCCACCAGCACATTAATTTCGCCATACAACTGTCCCTGAACGGCTTCTTTACCATAAAAAATGCCGGCAAGCGATATAATAATTATAAGGAGCGGACCTAAAGCAAATACAGTATAGTAACTTAAAGCGGCGCTTAGCTTAAAGCAATTATCTTCTATAAACGCATTGCCGGTTAATTTAAAAAGCGATCCAAATTTTTTTGGTTTCCACATGCTAAACGTAATTGAGAGCAATATAACACACACCACCGTAGCGGCACTGTTTTAGTTTCGTAATTTGTTGACGAGAAAAGGCTATAAAAAGGGTTTGTTTTCTTAGGATGAGGGCTATAAATATGTTAATATAAATATTGGCAGTATTTTTTCAATAAAAGAGGAAAGAACATTAATGAGAAGCATACTGTACATTATTGCTATTGTTATGATGGCAGCCTGGCTGCTGGGCGTTTTTTATTGGAACATCGGCGGCTTAATACATATTTTAATTATACTGGCTATTATTTGTTTGTTATTTGGTATTATAGGCAAAGCCTAACGGCATAACCAGGTAAAATAAACAACCTGGATGATCACGAAACCTTTTAGTAGCGAAGAAAATTATTTTTAGGAAGAGATGAGCTGACTTTGAAGCTGACTCTTTAGAATCTATGTTGTTTTATTAAACGACCGATTGGGGTTGGTGCCGAATAGAATTACCGAACGTACAAGGGAGTGACACAACGAAAGGGGACAGTAGCAGTTTAGTTGAGTAAATAAAATCTAAGCCGCCGGAAAGGCAATAGGCGCAAACACAGTGGAGCATTTACGGCAAATAACTGCGCAGCTTTGAAAAGCTTTTTCGTTGTAGCGTTCACACACCTCGGCGCACTCTTCGCAAATGCCTACACATAAAAGCGCCAGTTCGTGTACATTTTGCGGCCCATTTTTTAAGGACTGAAGTGTACCCAGGCAAATGTTTGCGCATTCATCCAGCACACGCGTGGTTCGTTTTGAAAAAGAAGCTTCGCTTTGTACGAGTGTATTTAACAGGCTTTCGCAATGAAGCCAAACTTCCATGCAGGCCCGAAGATGATGGGTTGATACGTTCATATAATTAAACTACTTTCCTTTGTGTTTTTTCTACTTCACCTATAAAGTTTACAATTGGTCTGGGGCTGGTAACGTCGAAAGTATCTATCAACGTTCCTTTCAGTCCATCGAATGTTTCTATCAGGTACAGGATTGCGTTGTCATGGGGATTGGAAAAGCCTTCAAATCGAAAAGAGTTAATAACCTGTATTTGCGCCGGCGTGTATTGCCTGTTGTGTTGCAGCGCTGTCAATCTTACGTTTTCAAGCTTAAAATCTTCGGTAAAACCATCTGCAATAATGCGGTTTAGGCAAGTGGTTAAACTTTTGAGGAAAGGTACACTATTCTGATGGGAAAGTTGCATTTTCGGTAGGGTTTTATTCTACCTGGTATAGACAAAATAGCCTGCCAATAAATTTGCGCAGGCTAAATACGCCCCTGAGTAGCTAATTACCCAAAAGCAAAAGCCGGTTTTAATAACCGGCCTCCTGCACTTTTTTATGGTGCTTAAATTACCCCTTTTTCAAAGGTTTTTGCATTGCTTTTTAAGAGCTTACTTATCCATTGCTCTTTCCATATCTCTCAACTGCTTTACTTCATCGTGGCCTACCCTAAGCTGCGCTTTTTGGCGTACTATAAGGTCGCGCAGCGGGGTTTCCAGGTGCACGTCATCGCTGTTTAAAGCCATATCGTAGGCTTTTTGTGCGGCATCTTCACCAAACTCGCTGTTTTCCAAAACGGTTTTCCTGTCGTGGCCGGTAACTACCGCTTTTAAATCCATCCACACACGATAAATTTTTCCGCTGTTAGTAGTACCGGTAGAAGGTGTGCCACCCAGGCGGGTAATTTCATGCGTTAGCTCTTGAGAATACTGTTTGCTTTCGGCTATGTACCGTTGGAAAAGGGTACGTAAATCGGTTTCGCCATTTTTTAATTCGTCAATTGATTTCTCATATCCAACAACACGATCATTATTTATTTGAACCAGATCGTTTAAAATGTCAATGACTTTTTCATTTCTTTCCATGATTATCTTTTTAGATTAGAGTAGGACTAAAAAACCGTACCTAAGCGATGAATGAAAGAAAGAAACGATTTATTAAAAAGATGATAGAGTAAATGAGTTATCGTTTTCTAAACGGTAAGTGTTTTGGATAATATCTTTAAATAACGATTAATGAAAAACTGCAGGGATTGAAAACCTTTGATAAAGGGTACCCTTTTTCAAAGGTTTTCAATGCTTTACCTGTTACACCAATTCTTTTAATATTTTCATTAAAAGTTTTTCTTCCGAAGTGTAGTCCGTCAGCTTATCGGGCGCTTCTATTTCGTCCAGCTGTTTTAAGTATTTAGAAAGGCTGTTTTCTTCGTACAGCCTGATAATGCCCGGGTGCACATAATATTTTTTGCAAACGGTTCGGGTGTTTCCTAGTTGTTTGCTCACCTCGTCCAGGGCTGCCACAACGTTTTTCTTACAATCTGCATTGCAGTCGGACTCGCCCAATACTTTAAAAGCCTGCAAAATGTTTAACGTGCCGGCCCAGGTACGAAAATCTTTAGCTGTAAACTCGCCGCCGGTTGCTTCTTTTATATAGCTGTTTAGCATGCCGGAGTCAATAGACTTTCGGTTGCCTTCGACATCGTAGTATTGAAAAAGTTCTTTCCCCGGAATATCGCGGCAGGCTTTTACGGCTTTTGCCAGGCGGCGGTTTTTTAATTTAATATCATGATACACGCCTTTCTTTCCTTTAAAAGAAAACAAAAGCTTGTCGCCACTTACGGTTACGTGTTTGTCTTTCATGGTGGTTAAACCGTACGAACCATAAAGTTTTTCGTAATCGCTGCTGCCAATACGTATGTAGGTGCGCTCCATTAAGCTTACCACCGTAGCCAACACCTTTTCTTCGCTCAGCTCTTTTTTCGAAAAATCTTCTTCAACTTTTAATCGCAGCGCTGGTATTTGTTTGCCAAACTCGTATAAGCGGTGAAACTTGGTTTCGTTGCGAAGCGCCTGCCAGCCGGTGTGGTAGCGGTATTGTTTTCTGTTTCGTACATCGTAGCCGGTTGCCTGAATGTGGCCGTTTGGTTCTTTGCAAATCCATACGTTAACCCAGGCGGGCGGTATAGCCAGTTTTTTAATACGTTCTAAATCTTCGGGGTTGTTGTGGGGGGCATTGTGTAGTGTATAACTAAAGCCGATACCCTTTTTTACACGTTTAATGCCTTCCTCCTGGTCGGTTACATAAACAAGGTCGGCTACTTTGGCGGCTTTGCTGAAATCCTTATCTATTTTTAAAAATTCTTTGTGCGACAGGTTCACGTTTTCCATCAATCTTTATTTTGAGCTTTCACGGGTGGATTCATTATTTGGTTAACTCGCGTTGTTCCCCATTGCGCATTCTGCTTTTCATCAACAGAATGAGAAGAGAAAATTACTTTTGTGTTATTTTTCAAGGAAAGCCGCTATGCCTGTTTAGGTTGTGTTTGCTTTCATAGTATAAAAATTAAAAGTCAGACCAATAAGGACTGACTTTTATTAAAGATTGTTTTACGCATATTTATGCATCTTCTTCATCTTCGTTGTCTGCATTAATATTAATACCGCTCACCGCGAGTTCGGTTAACAACTGGTCGGCCGCCTTTTCTTCGTCCAGCGTTGTTTGAAACACTTGCGCCACATCGTTAAGGCCCATTGTTTTTGCAAGTTGCACCAGGCTTCCGTAAGCCGCAATTTCGTAGTGTTCTATTTTTTGTCCCGAAATAATAAGGCCTGCATCCCTGACGGCGGTGCCTTTCGGCGTATCCTCTATTACTTTCTGTCCTTCTTCTACCAGTCCTGTCATGCCTTCGCATTTAACGGCGCGGGCTTTTTCGCCAAGCATTTCAAATACCTGTTCCAGCCGCGTAATTTGTTCTTCGGTTTGTGTTAGGTGCGTATCAAATGCATTGCCCAGCTCTTGCGAAGTGGCCGCTTTGCGCATTTTTGGTAAGGCTTTGGTTAAGTACTTTTCAGCCCAGTAAATGTCCTTCAGTTCGTCCATAAATAATTCGCGCAACAAGGTTGCTTCATCGTGCATCGGGGCAGCCGATTTTTTAGTGGCTGTGCTTTTCGAAGCGCCACCTTTAGAGGCCGATTTAGTGCTGGTGGCAGTGGATGATTTTGTAGCTTTTGCCATAATAAATTTTTTTGTTTTTAATTGATACTCTATAACCATTAAAAACAATGCCATTGCAGCTATTGCTTATACACCTGATGTGTAGAGATAATTTCCCAGCTAAAGAGCCAAAATAAATTTGTTTCACTCCTTTATTTATGGTATTCAATTTGGTTTATGTAATAACGCTTCTTTAATTCCTTTTAATAAACCTATTTATGTTACCAAACACTCCAAACCAGCAATTACATTTTTTACAGCAAAAGATTGAGCAAATAGGAAGCGCTATCTTTTTTAACCAAAGCGATTCGGTAATAAAGCTGCCTACATCGGTGGTAAATACGGTTAAAGTAGATGATTACGGCTATGTTTGGTTTTTTGTTAGCCGACCAGGAAAGCAGATGCAGGAATTTGAAACCGAGTTTCCGGCCCGGATGGATTTTTTTAGAAAAGGAGTTGATTATTTTTTACAGGTTTCGGGTAAAGGCTGGGTGGTTACCAATCCGGAAGAAGTAACCGGTTTTTATAAGGCCAATGCCGATTTAGATACAAGTCTGATGGCCGATACGCTGCTGGTAAAAATAAAAATGCTGAGAGCGGAGTATTTCGAAACACAAACCCGCCTGAATGCATCGTGGTGGCAAAATGCAGTGCATTATTTTACCGGCTGGTTTCGCAGCCCATCTCACCCCGGTGCAAGTTCTTATTCTCCGGCTTCTTAAAAAATCTTTATGCGTCCAATCTGGTCAGGCTTCATAGCGTTTGGTTTAGTAAACATTCCGGTAAAGCTGGTTAGCGCCGTTCAGTCGGAAGATATTGATCTTGACATGCTTTCAAAAAAATACTTGGCGCCCATAAGATATGCCCGTATAGATACAAAAACTGAAAAGGAGGTTCCCTGGAAAGAAATTGTAAAAGGTTTTCAATATGCAAAAGGAAAATACGTAATTGTAGAGCAGGAAGATTTTGAAAAAGCAAGCCCCGAAAAATCGAAAGCCATAGAAATTGTGCAGTTTGTAAAGCAGGAAGAAATAGACCCGATTTTATACGAAAAGCCTTATTATATAATTCCGGCAAAAGGCGGTGAAAAGCCCTACCGGCTGCTTTTAAAAGCGCTTGAAGAATCGGGCACTATTGGCATTGCTGAATTTATGTTGCGCAACCGACAGCACGTATGCGCCGTAAAAGCTCATAACGATATTTTGCTGCTCAACCAAATGCGCTACCAGGAAGAAATTAAAGAATTGCCCGAAATAGAAGCGCCTGCAAAAGAAAAGATCAGCGACAAAGAATTAGGGCTGGCTATAAAATTAGTGGAGCAGCTAACCGAAAAATTCAACCCCGCAGCATTTAAAGATAGCTACATATCGGAACTGAAAAAGATCATCAAAGCAAAAGCTGCCGGCAAGCAAATACGCATTGCCGAAGAGCCGAAAAAAACAACAGGCGCCGTAAAAGATTTGATGGAAGTATTAAAGCAAAGCCTGAACACAAATACAAAAAAAACGGCATAGACGATTGCTATTTTCAAGGTTACCGCTTTGGAGTTTACAAGTATACGAGTTCCTAAAAGATTTCTTCAGCGGAATGTACCCTTTTCAAAGGCTTTTTTTAACCATTTGTAAGCTCGTCTTAATTATTGATTATTATTTCTCCCCCTCCACTGGCATACAATTTTCTTTTGGTTTGCCATGAGTTTAGCTCAGTACAATAAAAAGCGCCACTTTAACAAAACCCCCGAACCGGTTGGGAAAAAAACACCCTCAAAAGGTGTGCTCCGTTTTGTTGTTCAAAAACACGATGCTTCTTCGCTGCATTACGATTTTAGGTTAGAAATGAAAGGCGTTTTAAAAAGCTGGGCGATTCCAAAAGGGCCTTCGTTAAACCCTGCCGAAAAGCGCCTGGCCGTGCATGTAGAAGATCATCCGTACGAGTACCGCAACTTTGAAGGTGTTATACCCGAAGGAGAATACGGCGGCGGAACCGTTATTGTTTGGGATGAAGGAACGTATGAATTAGCCGAAGGAGAATCCCTACCCAAAGAAGAAGCGGAAAAAAAGTTACTGAAAGGGTTAGCCGGCGGAAGCCTTAGTTTTATATTGCACGGCAAAAAAGTACAAGGTGCTTTTTCGCTTCGTAAATTAAAAAAAGAAGGAGCGGAAAAAGCATGGCTTTTAATAAAAGGCAAAGACAACTTTGCCACTGATAGAGACATCACAGAAGAAGACAAATCGGTAAAATCCGACAGAACCATATCCCAGGTAGCAAAGGCCGCAGGTTCCCAACCGCACCATCCCGAAGGTAAAAAAAGAAACAAAAACCCCGGGGAAAAGGAGGCGCAACTGTTACCCGAAAAAAGAAGCGGGATTAAAACAAAACCTTCGAAAAAGGGTACTGAATCCAGTGCTGAACAAACAGTTGCCACCCTTGTTGGTGACGAGGCGGCGGCAAAAAGCAGAAAAGCGGCTTTTCCAAAAAAAACAAGCCCGATGCTGGCCACCTTAGCCAGCGAACCTTTTGATGATGATGACTGGTTATTTGAAATAAAATGGGATGGTTACCGTGCCATTGCCTATGTAAAAAATGGAAATGCAGAGATCATTTCGCGCAACAACAACTCATTTACTGAAACATTTTATCCAATTGCAAACGCTTTAAAAAGCATGGGCATAAACGCTGTGCTGGATGGTGAAATAGTTGCTGTTGAAAAAAATGGAGTGGCTAATTTTCAGGCGTTGCAAAACTGGCAAAACACTCCAGTAACATTGCAGTTTGTAGTGTTTGATGTGCTGTGGTTTAACGGCTACGATGTGACCTCTTTGCCGCTTACAGATCGTAAAGCTTTGCTTCAAAAAATACTTTCACAAAATGATGAAGTGATTAAGTATAGCGATTATGTAGTAGGTAAAGGGCAACAGTTTTTTAACGCAGCGGTGGACAAAGGTTTGGAAGGGATAATGGCTAAAAAGTCCGGCAGTATTTACGAGTTGGGCGCCCGCACGTTGTACTGGCAAAAAATAAAGACAGCCATGCGGCAGGAAGTAGTGATTGGGGGTTATACAGCACCACGCAACACACGAAAGTATTTCGGCGCCTTGCTGCTTGGTATTTACGAAGGAAACGATCTGCTATATATTGGCCACACCGGCAGCGGGTTCAACAGCCAAAGCTTGTCACACATTTACAATGCACTGCAGCCGCTGGTTACAGAAGATTGTCCGTTTGCACAATGCCCCAAAGGAAACATGCCTGTAACCTGGGTAACTCCGCAGCTTGTGTGTGAAATTAAGTTTACCGAATGGACCAAAGAACGCAGGGCGCGGCACCCTATTTTTTTGGGTTTACGCAACGATAAAAAAGCTACAGACGTGCGGTTTGAAAAAAGCGCAACCATAAACAAAATGAGCAAAAAAGAAATAGCAACCAAAGTTGATAAGGCACCGGAGAAAAGAGTAAAAAATGAAAAAGTTTCCACGCAAAAAGGTTCAAAAAATGGGTCGGTAAAAGTAAAAACATCGGGCGTGCAACTAAACCTTCAAGACGGCGAAGACCAGCCGGTAACTATTGATAAACATACCTTGAATCTTACCAGCTTGTCGAAATTTTATTGGAAAAAAGAAAAGCTAAGCAAGTTAGATTCCATCAATTATTACTTAAAAGCGGCACCTTACATTTTGCCTTACCTGCTAAACAGGCCACAATCGCTTAACCGACACCCAAACGGCATTGATGCTCCCCATTTTTTTCAAAAAGATATGGCCGGCAAGCTGCCCGACTGGATGAAAACGCATACGGACTTTAGCGAGTCGACAAATAAAAGTATAGAATACCTGTTGTGCACCGGCGAAGCCGCTTTAATTTATATGGCCAACCTGGGTTGTATTGAAATGAACCCCTGGCATAGCCGTTCTGAAAGCTGGGAAAAACCAGACTGGTGTTTGATTGACCTGGATCCAGACAAAGGAAATACGTTTGAACAGGTGATTGAAGTAGCGCTGCTTGTAAAAGACATTTTAGATTCTATTGGTGCCGATTCATATGTAAAAACATCCGGTTCTTCGGGTATACACATTTACATTCCGCTGGGTGCAAAATACAGTTACAATCAGTCTAAAATTTTGGCCGAATTAGTGGTGAATATGGTGAACAACGAGCTACCCGAGTTAACCAGTGTGGAAAGAACGCCTGCAAAGCGCAAAGGGCAAATTTATTTAGATTTTTTACAAAACCGCGAAACGCAAACGGCTGCCGCGCCTTATTCATTGCGGCCAAAAAGAGGTGCGCCGGTATCTACGCCGTTGCATTGGAGCGAAGTAAAAAAAGGACTCATGCCAACAACGTACACCATCAAAAATATTTTTGAACGCTTGAAAACCGAAGGCGATTTGTTTGCCCCTGTTTTAGGAACCGGAATAGACATGCAGAAAGTTTTGCATCAGTTAGAAACAATTTCAACCAAATGAATAAGAACCCCGCATTAACCATTTATAAGCACGAAGCTGAAAATTTTATCAACTCGTGCTTTGAAATAAAAGTGTTGGCAAATGATTGCTCTTTTTCCGAAGCGCCGGTTTGGAACACCGAAGGATATTATCTTTTTAGTGATATTCCCACAAATGTAATTTATAAGATTGCTCCTCAACATAAAAAAGAAATTTATATAAATGAAAGTGGATGTACGCACCCCGATACAGGGCCGCTTTCGGGCCAAATTGGATCAAACGGATTAGCGTATGATAACAATAACGTGCTGCTTATTTGCCAGCATGGCAATGGCGCTGTAGCAAAATATAGTGGGAAAGAAGTACACCCTTTTATTAATGTTTTTAATGGTCGCAGGTTCAACAGTCCCAACGATATTGTGGTTCATGAAAACGGAACTATTTTCTTTTCAGATCCGCCGTACGGCTTGAAAGATCAACAGCTATCGCTTAGGGTAGCGCAACCTATTGCCGGATTGTATGCTTATAAAAACGGGCAAACACACCTGATTTTTGATAAGTTTCAATACCCTAACGGCGTTTGTTTATCAATAGATGGCAACACATTGTATTGCTGTTCCAGTAAGCCTTTTGAGAAAGAAATACACATGTTTGATGCCCATACATTTGCATCAAAAGATATTTTTTGCCATGAAAACAGCGACGGAATTAAGTTTGACCGGGCCGGCAATTTGTGGTTGTGCGCTAAGGAAGGCATTGTGGTTTTGAACTCTTCCGGCGAGCGGTTGGCTAAAATAGAACTGCCTTCAATCCCAACCAATTGTTGCTGGGGCGGCGCAAAAAAATCAGATTTGCTGATTACCGCCCGTGAAAACATTTTTTTTCTGCACCAGGTATTGAAATAGTGTTTCAACTTTTTATCAGAACATCTATCATACAACCCTTAAAAAACCTTTGAAAAAGGGGTATGGTGAGAATGCAAATGCTTATTGTAGAATAATTTTGTATTTTTTTACGTGCATTTTTTGGTTTTAAAACATATTAAAAGAAGAGTAGAAGAAAGTACAAAAATTTAGTGTAAAAAAAGATACACATGAACTTTTAACCGTTTTGTAAAACATTTAAAAAAGGGTACTAACAGGTAAAGAAAGTCGCATACTTTGAAACTGATCTTATATAGCCTGCATTTGTAAGGTTGCAGTTTCTAATTGTGGCTTTACCTTTTGAGCTAAAAAACGCGTTATATGCAGGTGGCAGTTTTGTATTTTTATAAGGTACTCTTCGTCGGTGCTTCGGTCGCCCTTTTCGTTATACGTCCAAATACCACAGGGAATTAAACGCTCAGGGTTGTCCCAATCCGGCCGATCTAAAACAGGATAAATACAAATGCCTTTGAGATCAACGCCCATTTCAATAGCCTCTATGCAATCATCTGTAACCTGTTCCATCCATTCGGCTTTATGATCGGCAAAGTGGCCGGTTTCGGAAAGCACAACGGGCTTTTTATACCTCAGGTAAGCATCGTATAATAGATCGGCTAAACTGTTTCTGCGTGTTTGCCGACACCAGCCCAGCGTTTTTCCGCCATGCTCCCATTGGTTGTTGTAGTAAAAGTTAAAGCCGGCAATATCCATATAATGAGGTTTGCCTCCCAGCTCGGGGCACATGCGGCCGGTGATCATATCCATTGCCTGAAATTGCGATTCGTTAAAGCCGGTGATGGCTTCGCAAGTTTCTGTGCCTAACTGTGGGTGTACTCTTACAAGTGGTTCCACCATCATTACCTGCGCCGATGTGTCTGTTTCTTTAATTGCTTCAATGGCTTTGATGGCTGCTTTGCACAACGAGTATTTAATGTCGAAACCAGCGTTTATAGAAAATGGAACGGTTCCTCTTGCCTCGCCGGCAAGCCACGAAAAGAAACTAATTTCATTAATAGGCGTAATAACCAGGGGCGCCCTGGTACACTGTCTGTGAAATTTTGTAAATGCTTTGCATAGTTCGGCAAGCCTGTGGGCAAAATGCGGGTGCCCGGGCATTAACCCATCTGGAAAACCAAAATGACAAACATCCCAGAGCTGCTGAATGCCCGTTTGCTGAGCCGCTAATATCCGGTTCTTTACTTCTGAAAAGTCGTACACGAAAGGCTCTTTTTCTACAAAACTCCAGCGAATTCCTTCGCGCACTGTTTTAATGCCGGCGGCGGCAAGCAAGGTATAATCTTCTGTTATCCGGCTGTCGTGCTGTGTTTGTTGAAGCAGGTCTACCCGGTTTCCACTGTTATTTACAATATCGGCGCACTCGTAACCGCCAATAAAAAAGGTATTAAAATTCATTTTTAAAAATCTTATTCTAAAATAGATGCGTGTTCACGTATTGCTGAGATGATGTTTCCAGCTCCGGTCTTTTTACATGACAAATTCAATCGTTTACAGATGATTGTTTATTTATAACAAAAAGGTTCCAACCTTAGCCAGAACCTTTTTTTCTCTCGTTCCTTCGCCGGCATTATCCGTATCAGGTATTATGGGTATAATCTCAGATTTACAAGTAAACCACCCCTGGAGAGATCACCTAATGAATATCAGAAACCGCGCCAGAACTTACTAACCGTTAACAATTTCGCCACCATTTGGGTGAAGCATTTGTCCTGTCATGTACGAAGCATCTTCGGAGGCTAAAAACAGGTAACTAGGCGCCACTTCCGCTGGTTCTCCGGCTCTTTCCATAGGAACATCTGTTCCAAAAGTTGCTACTTTTTCGCCTTCGAAAGAAGCTACAATCAGGGGCGTCCAAATGGGTCCGGGTGCTACGCCATTTACTCTTATTTTTTTCTCTGCAAGGTTTTGCGCAAGGCTTCTGGTAAAGGTTACAATGGCTCCTTTGGTAGCCGAATAATCTATTAAATGAGGGCTACCGCGATAAGCGGTAACAGAGGCTGTATTGATAATACACGAGCCTTCTTTTAGGTGCGGTAAAGCCGCCCGGGTAATGCGAAACATAGAAAAAATATTGGTTTCAAACGTTTCCAACAACTGATCATCTGTAATGTTTTCCAGCGTTTTTTGTTCGGTTTGGGTGCCGGCATTATTCACCAAAATATCAAGCTTTCCGTATTCTTTAATTATATCTTCTACTATTTTTTGGCAAAAATCAGCGTGGCGAATATTGCCTGGAAGCAGCAGGCATTTTTGGCCATGTTCCTGTTCTACAATTCTTTTTACTTCTTCTGCATCTTGCTGTTCGCTTAAATAAGAGATGGCTACATCAGCGCCTTCCTGTGCAAATAAAATGGCCACTGCCTTTCCAATACCGCTATCGCCGCCGGTAATAAGTGCTGTTTTATGTTGAAGTTTTTTATTTTTCTTTGGTCGTTCGGCTACCGGTTTCGGGTTCATTTGTTCCTCGCTGCCGGGCATTTGCTGCTCTTGCTCCGGACGCGCCTGTTCTTTTTCTCCACTTTTTTGCATAACAATATTTTTTTGGTTTATACTTAAATTATTATACCACTCGTATTGGTGTAACTATTACTTTTGCAAACGTGAAATGGGTTATTAGCTCAATTCCGAAATAAAGTTCGTGAGCTTTTATAGGTAGAGCGTAGGAGTGCGGGAAGGTCAGCGGTTTAATAAAGGGGAATTAGCTCAGTTGGTAGAGCGTTTGCATGGCATGCAAGAGGTCAGCGGTTCGACCCCGCTATTCTCCACAACAAGGTACATCAGGTGCCTTTTTTTTATGTCTTTTCAGATGTACATTCTTTACTCACAAACGTTTGATCAGTATTATGTTGGTCATTGTGCCGATATGGAAGATCGTTTGTATAGGCACAATCATTCAGGTTCCAAATCAACAAAAAAGGCCAAAGACTGGGCATTAAAATACGTCGAAGTTTTTCAAACAAGGGCTGAAGCATCAATGCGGGAGTTGCAGATTAAAAAGAAGAAAAGCAGAAAATACATTGAG
>JBBSRB010000025.1:0-27417 GCA_038243445.1 Chitinophagales bacterium
AGGGCGTACTGTTCCTTGTAGGAAATCTGCAACTACAGGAAGTTTTTCACCTTTAGGATGAAGCGCCGGCCTGCAGGCAATAAGTGCTTTTGTATATACATGTTGGGCGTAATTAAAAATCTGTTCCGCAGTGCCTTCTTCTACAATTTCGCCCTTGTACATAATGGCTACACGATCGGCAATTTCGGCTACAACTCCCAGGTCGTGCGTAATAAATATGACTCCAATATGCTGCTCTTGCTGAAGCTTTTTAATAAGTTGTAAAATAGTTTGCTGAACAGTTACATCAAGCGCTGTGGTTGGTTCATCGCAAATTAACAACGACGGTTGGCAACACATGGCCATGGCAATCATTACACGTTGCTTTTGCCCGCCGCTTAACTGATGCGGAAAGCGGTCGTACATAGCTTCGGGGTTGGGTAGCTGTACTTTTTCAAACCATTGCACCACTACATTTTTTGCCTCGGCTGCCGATAATTTTTTATGCTGTTGTAACACCTCAGCCACTTGCTTTCCACAACTCATTACAGGGTTTAACGAGGTCATAGGCTCCTGAAAAATCATTGCAATTTTATGTCCGCGGATGTCTTGTAAAAGCGTTGTGTTGGCCTTCAGTAAATCAACAGGTTCTTTTCCTTCTTCAAAGAAAATAACAGAGCCGCTGCTGAACTTTGCAGGCGGCGAAGGCAGCAGTTGTAAAACAGATAGTGAGGTAACCGATTTTCCAGAACCCGACTCGCCTACAAGGGCCAGAATCTCGCCCCTGCTTACCTTCAGCGAAATGTTTTTTACGGCTTGTGTTGTTCCGCTTTCGGCAACAAAATCAACCGACAAATTGTTTATCTGCAAAAGTGTTTCCTGCGTGCCCATTGTTTATGTGTTTTTACTTACAGGGCTGCATGGTTACCGTTATAGGCAACCCTTTTTTGGGTGTTGGATAGTAAGCCATGCATACAGCGCAATCTTTTTTACCTCGGCTGTTGTCTATTGTAAAATAGAATTCGTCACCTTCTTTTATGTCCGCCGGAAAGCTGCAAACACTTTCCAGCCGAAATACATTTTGGTGTGTAATGCCGGTGGTTTCATCTGTCCACGATGGTTCCATCATACTTGTATCCATATTTCCATCTAATACTTTTATGGTGTAATTCATACAAAGTGCTTTTACTTCCAGGCGACCTTTATAACACTTGGCGGTATCCGAATTCTGAATGCCCTTTTCGCAACCTTTTTGTGCTACAAACGAAAAAGCAATCAACGAGGTCAGAAGAAATAATTTCATTATAAATAGATTTAATATTTTTTAAAACCGTAGATGCCGAACTGTTTTGCCGCCGTTTATTAATTGCTTCAGCGAATCAATGCCAATTTTAAGGTGACGTTCTACAAATTGCTCGGTTACTTTTTTATCGCTTTCTTCGGTTTTTACACCTTCGGGCGTCATTGGCGAATCGCTTACAAGCAATAAAGCACCTGTTGGAATTTTATTATAAAACCCAACAGAAAAAATGGTGGCCGTTTCCATATCAATTGCGTAAGCCCGTATTTTCTGAAGGTATTCTTTAAACTCGTCGTCGTGCTCCCAAATGCGGCGGTTCGTGGTGTACACGGTGCCGGTCCAGTAATCTACTTCGTAGTCTCTGATGGTGGTAGAAATAGCTTTTTGCAGCGCAAAGGCCGGCAGCGCCGGAACTTCGGCGGGAAAGTAATCGTTTGAAGTTCCCTCGCCGCGGATTGCGGCAATTGGTAAAATAAGATCGCCTAATTTGTTGCGCTTTTTTAAGCCTCCGCATTTACCTAAAAACAGCGCCGCTTCGGGTTCAATTGCCGTTAGCAAATCCATAATGGTGGCTGCTGTTGGCGATCCCATTCCAAAATTAATAATGGTGATGCCTTCGGCGGTAGCGCACTGCAGAGGCTTATCGAGCCCCTTGATGACGGTGCCTGTCCACTCGGCAAACAGGCGCACATAACCGCTAAAATTGGTGAGCAAAATGTATTTACCAAAGTTCTCCAATTTCTCGCCCGTATACCGCGGCAGCCAGTTTTGTACAATCTCTTGTTTCGTCTTCATACCTCCAAATTTAATCATTAGGTTTGATGCATGATACCGGTTGTGTATTCCGAGCCCGATTTCCGAACAAAAAAAGAGGAAGGTGTAGTTTCTATTTTCTGCATTATTCGTAAACGATGGTTGCTGTTGACGGAAGAAGAATGGGTGCGGCAAAATTTTGTTCAACACTTAATTACAGCGCAGGCTTGTCCTGCTTCCTTAATTGCAGTAGAAAAAGAATTATTGTTGAATGGTTTAAAAAAACGTTTTGACATTTTGGTGTACGATGCTTACTCGAAACCATGGCTGATGGTGGAATGTAAAAAAAGTAGTGTGGCGTTAAGCGAAACCGTACTGCAACAAGTTTTAAATTACAACATGGCTTTACCAGTGCCGTTTTTAGTCATTACAAACGGTCGACATACAATGGGTTGGCAACACATTGGAACGCATTTAGAGCTCCTTGCTGAACTGCCGCAATGGAAAAAAAGAACCCCTTTTTGACGTCTTTTTTTTGTGTATTTTTTTTTAGCAATCGAAAAAACAGTCAAAAAAGGGTCGGTGTTAAGGTGGGCCTGCAATGCATTTTTGGAGTTGAAAAGGTATGTTTCAATAATGGAAAGAAGGCAATTTGGGAAAGTAGCAACTTCCCTTTTTCACCCCTTTCGAATGTAATTTTCAGATACTGCTGTTACCGCCCCTTACCCCTTCGTCTTCATTTTCATTGGCCCGATCGCTTTCTGTTTCGGCTGATTTGTTTTCGGCAGTTTTTCCTTGTGCTTCCTGACCGTCACCCTTCTTATTACCTGCTTGCTCAGCACTATTTTCCACATCGTTCATCATAGGCGGTTCGTTTAAACCTCTACCCTGCCCGTCACGGGCAATATTGTTTTGCTGACCTTCCTGATGCGAATAAGCCTGATAATTGGTTTCATTAAATTCTTTATTCATAAAAAATGTTTTTATAAAACCACAAAAAACCGTTCCAGCCTATTCGGATGACGAAAAACCCGTGTCGGAAATCTTTCCAAAAAACAGGGCATTCATCATTAATTTTGAACCGCCTAACCAAAAACCCCTGAGGTTTGGATTATCAGCAATAGAAACCACTTTTCCGCTTCCGAGCCCGCTAACTACAACGGCAGCCGATCCCTTGGTAGCATCTTTATTTTGCCTGCTCAACCAACCACTTTGCAACGGTGCATCTTTATAATAAAAAGGTGTAGCAAAAGGGTTTTTACTTCGCTCCATAAAAACCTTATTGGCCTTAAAAGTGCTGATGTAAGGTTTGGTATAACCATAAGCTAATGGATGCGAAAGATCAGCTTCGGCACGGAAAATGGCGCCACGCATTGCCTGAGCTCCGCCAATTTCATCTTTATCGGAATACCGATAAACCTGGGTGCTATCCGCCACGCCCTTTGCTCGTTTAAATGTTACGTTGCTCAGTCCGGCAGCAGCAGCCCATGTAACGGCTTCTTCCATTACAACTAATACTCCGCCACCACGCACCCACGATTTTAATTTTTCTTTATCCAGCTCGTTGTACGTACCACTTACCAATACAAGCGTGGTGTATTTGCTTAGGTCAATGCGGTTGACGGTAGAAGGTTCTAAATGACTTAGCGGAATGTTCATTCGTTGATCCATGAGGTGCCAGAATTCGCCGGCATCTAAAGCGTTTACGCCGCTGCCGGTAATAAGTGCAACAACTGGCTTTGTAACATTAACAAACTTATTGCTGCCCAAATCAGAACCCGATAGCACCGACCCTGAGCCAATGCTATACGCCGGAACGCCAGCATTACGGGAGGCTTTATTTACTATCTCAAACACCTTTTCAGAGGGTACATCCTGAATTTGAACGGGAATCATAATAGTGCCGTATCCAAAACTTTTTCTACTTCCATCTATAATTAATTCAAACGGTGCTGTAGCAACTTTTGTAATTAGCCCTGCGGACTGAATTTCGTAAAGTGCCGCGGGTGCAAGCAGTTCTGTCCACGGCAAAAGATAAGCGTAATTGGTTTTGGTTAAGGGAGCCAACGTAGGAGGCTGAGGGCTATAAAGAGCGCCCAAAGGAAGGCTGTTAAAAGCTACCGAACCTAGCTCCGCATGAGGCAAGCCGTAAGCCAATGGCATTGTCCAGGAGGTAATATCGTAAAACAGACTGTCTTTATAAGTTAGTGTTTTTTCAAAAATGGATCTAATTAAACGGTGTTGTTTTTGAGCGGCCGGAACTACATAAGAAGTGCCCGATTTAAATTCATTTCCATCAAACTTAACATTGCTTTTCAAATTGTAAATAACTATTTCGTGACGCTGCAACATGGCTAAAAATTCTAAAGTAGCGCCCCTGTTATTTTCGTCGCCAAACACATAAGCTTTGCTGGGTGCAGCTACGGCTTCGGCTTCCACTCCTTTGTAAAAATCGCGTTGAAATTGAAGCAGTTCTATACGCATAGCCTTGGCTGCTTCCAAGGTAGAAAGGGCGGTAACAAATTGGTTTTTAATGGTAAACGGAAACCGTAAAATGCCGTTGCTTGTTTGCTGCGCGTGTCCCCGGCTTGACGCCTGTTCGAACAAAATACCAATGGCACCATTCACATCAGGATAAGTAGAACCTTTGCCATAATAAAAATCGTCGTAATTTTCTTTAGTGAAATACATAGATCCGATACGATCTAAAAAGGCTGCATGAAAGAGGGCCATTTTTGCCGTTAGTTCCTGGTTTTTTGCCGGCGTCAGTGGGTTTACTCTTGAGGGCACACCAGGTTGAAAAAAGAAGGTGGCATTGCTTCCCTGCTCGTGATGATCGGTTAATACATTAGGCTTCCATTTATGAAACATGGCCAGCCGGTGTTGGCTTTCGGGATGAACGGCTGGCAACCAATCGCGGTTCATATCAAACCAATAATGATTAAAGCGGCCGCCCGGCCATACTTCGTTAAACTCTCTTGAAGCGGGATCAGTTACGAGGTTTTTACTTTTATGTTGATTTACCCAGGTAGAGAAGCGCTGCATTCCATCTGGGTTAAAAGATGGATCAACAAGAATTACGGTGTTGTTTAATAAATCATCTATTTGATTGCCCTGCGCCGCCGCCAAATAATAAGCTGTTAGTAGCGATGCGTTTGATCCGCTTGGTTCGTTGCCATGAATGGAGTGACCTACCCAAACTACCACCGGCATGTTTTCTATAGGCAGTGAGGCTGATTTAGATCCGTCTGTAAGGGCAACGTGCTGCTGACGGATAGCCTCCAGGTTTTGATGGTTTTTTGGCGATGTAATAATGAGCATTACCTGCGGACGTTGCTCGTACGTAAAGCCCATCGTTTCAATTTTTACCCGCTCCGGAGCTGCAGCGGCCACAGCTTTCATGTAATTTACAAGCCGGTCGTGCGTTACATGCCACTCGCCCACTTTATGGTTAATAATACTTTCGGGCGTAGGAATAGCCTTGTTGTACGTAACACTATCGGGCAAATAATAATTGAGGCTTTGTGCGCCAACAAAAAAAGAGGAAAGAACCAACCATAATGTGCAAGCAAATTTATTCATATAGCAAAAGTTAAAAACGGAAATTAAGAAAAGCTGAACAATGTTTCATAAAATAAAGAGGTAGTTAAATGCTTTCAAAAGGGACACTACCCTTTTCGAAACTTTTCCACAGGTCTTAACAAGTTGAGTTTGCAATCGGCACGCTTTTTAATTAACTTTTCAGAAGCAAGTAACTATCATTTTTTTAACACAGGTTGTTATAAATTGTAGCTGGAAAAACTTGAACCACAAACCGTACAACAGATTTAGAAAATTAAACAAAAAGAGCATTGAGAGACACAATCATCAACCTGGAAACCGTTAACCCCATTGAATTTTTTGGCGTTAACAACGGCAAACTCGATCTATTAAAAAAGAAATTTCCCCTACTAAAAATTCTTTCCCGCGGAACTCAATTAAAACTTAGTGGCGCTCCCGAGCAGGTGGACGGCGCAAAAGAAAAAATTGATTTAATCATTCAGTACCTCGAGCGGAACGGACACATGAGCGAAAATTATTTTGAACAAATAATTGGCGGCGATGATGCCGAAACGGTGGATCATTTTGTGGAACGCAACCCAAACGAAGTGCTGGTGTTTGGGCCCAACGGAAAAACCGTTCGCGCCCGTACCGCCAACCAAAAAGCAATGGTTACTTCATCGGAAAAAAACGATGTGGTGTTTGCCATTGGACCTGCCGGAACGGGTAAAACCTACACAGCCGTGGCTATGGCTGTTCGGGCTTTAAAAAACAAAGTGGTTAAAAAAATTATTTTAACGCGGCCTGCTGTGGAAGCCGGCGAAAGCTTAGGTTTTTTACCTGGCGATTTAAAAGAAAAAATTGACCCTTACCTGCGACCGCTTTACGATGCGCTGGATGATATGATACCTGCCGATAAACTGGGTTATTATATGAGCACCCGCACCATTGAAATTGCACCACTGGCTTATATGCGCGGACGCACACTGGATAATGCATACATTATTTTGGATGAAGCCCAAAACGCCACAGACATACAACTTAAAATGTTTTTAACGCGTATTGGCGCTAACGCAAAAGCCATCATCACCGGCGATTTAACACAGGTAGATTTACCTCGGAATCAACGAAGCGGACTTGAAAAAGCAAGCCGCATTTTGCGCAATATCGAAGGCATTGGCTATATAGAATTAGATGAAGAAGATGTAGTGCGCCACCGATTGGTAAAATCTATATTAAAAGCTTACAACGCCGAAGGACAAAAAGAAATGGAGCAGGAAGAAGCAGAAAGAGCCGAACGTAAACAGCGCGGTTATTACGAAAGGGACAGAAGAAGAGACTAGGTCATTTTAGGATTTTGGAATTAGTGATTTTGGAATTTTTGTTTGCAAATATGCTTATGTGTTTAAAAAGGGTTTATAAACTTAAAAGGGTTATAGACCCTTTTTGATATGTTTAGCGGTAAAGCCTTTAGATGCTTTTTAAAATCAGCTGTACAAGTGTGCGACGCAACTGGGCCCGTTTGAAAAACTACTGCCGGTTACCAAAAAAACATTTTCAAACTCTATTACTTAGCTTTTATTTTACTTTGCAGGAATGAAAAGCATTTTATTCACCGGGTTTTTGTTTTTGCAAGTTTTTTGTGCCTGCACCGGCTCCGATAAAAATGTAGCGAACAGCGAAGATGACATCGGTACAGCAAGGGGTTTTATACATTCGGCCCTGATTGGTGATTACAAAAACGCTCGTTTGTTTATCATTCAAGATTCGCTAAATACGCAATTCCTTGATGCATTTGAACGCAACTACAAAGAGCGCATGACCAGAGACGATAAAAACGGATATAGAGAGGCTTCGATAAACATTGGCAAAGTAGCCGCTATTAACGACAGCGTTACGATTGTGTATTATTCCAATTCTTTTAAAAAAGAGCAAGACTCTTTGAAGTTGCTGCGACAAAACGGAACCTGGCTGGTAGATTTAAAATATTCGTTTTCCGGAAAAGAGTTGCTGCCATGATGTCTAACTTGCTGGCAGTAGGTGCAGGTGGCGCTGCCGGAAGCATGTTGCGGTATTTATGCAGCCGTAGTTTGCCTTTTTTAATTTTTCCGTACAGTACCCTTTTTGTAAATATTTTAGGATGTTTTTTAGTGGGTTTACTCGCTGGCTATTTTTTAAAAAACAACGTGCAATCGTCGTTACCGCTTTTGTTGATAACTGGTTTCTGTGGTGGCTTTACTACCTTTTCTGCTTTTACTTTAGAGTCGGTAAAACTGGCGCAAAAGGGTCAATGGGCGCTTCTTTTTTTATATATTGGTATTAGTGTTTTGGCAGGCTTGATGGCTGCTTTTCTCGGACTTAAAATATACAGTTAATGCGTACAATAAACGTACTTCATCCATGGCATGGCGCTTCTTATGGCGATAAGGCGCCGGCACGTGTAAACGGTTTGATAGAAATTCCGCAGGGCTCGCGAAGTAAATACGAAATTGATAAAGAAACCGGCTTGTTAAAACTCGACAGAGTCATTCATTCGTCGTTTCATTACCCGGTTAATTACGGTTTTATACCGCAAACGCTTGGGCACGATGGCGACCCTTTAGATATACTGGTTTTATGCTCGCAAGCTTTGCAGCCGCTTTGCCTGGTTGAAGCAACCGTTATTGGCAACATGCAAATGATTGACAGCGGCGAAGCAGACGATAAAATTATTGCCGTGGCCACAACCGATCCATCGGTAAATTACATAAAAGATATTGACGAACTGCCACGCCACTTCTTTAATGAACTGAAAAATTATTTTGAACAATACAAGGTTTTGGAAAACAAACAGGTGCTGATAAAAGATTTTCAAAATAAAGAAACTGCGTACGAAGTAATTAATGAAGCTATTGAGATTTATAAACAAAAATTTGCATGAAGTTGCAACCACAAAATAAAAAAACCATGACGGGACAACTGATACTTATTATCATTATTATAGGGTTGTTTGCCGGTGTTATGAGTGGTTTAGTAGGCATTGGCGGTGGAATAGTGCTGGTGCCGGCGCTTATTTATTTTGTTTCGTACTCGCAACTGCAGGCCCAGGGTACATCGTTGGGCGTGCTTTCGTTGCCCGTTGTTTTTATAGGCTTTCTGACTTATTATTTTAATGCAAAGAAAACGGGAGAACCTATTGATTTTAGGGTAATTGGATTGCTGGCTATTGGCTTTTTAGTAGGCGGTTATTTTGGCAGTGCGCTTGCCTTAAAATTAGATAAAGAATTATTAAAGAAAATATTTGCCGCACTGTTGTTTTACACAGCTATTAAAATGCTGAACTGGGATAAAGTGATTATTGGATGGTTTAGATAATTCTTTACAGCGATTTTATCCCACAGAAAAGCACAGGAAAACATTTAAAAAAGGATCTTATCTCCAATATCAAAATAACTTAAATAGTTTCATCTCGTTGTTTTCTACAGGGCAAACCGGCTATTTATTCCCGATCAAAAACCTTCGTAAAGGATTAGTTCTAAACTAATTGCTTCGCCTATTTTTGAAATAATCAAAACATAGGATGAAGCAATATAAAACCTTAATTCTTACAATTACAGACCTATTCTGGAGTTAAACTATCATGCTTTGTAGGTACCCTTTTTTGAAGGTTTTTACTTGATAAAACATTTTTTCAAAAAATTAAACAGGTTCACTATTTATATATCGCCTGATGGAATGTAAGTCATGCGTTTTCTTTCCCTCTTTTGTAAAAATTCCCTGTTCATCAATCTTATCTATTTTCACTTTTCCCGATGCATGAATGATTTCATCGGGGCTTAACAAAATACCTACATGCGTAATGTGGTCGTTTTCATTGGCAAAAAAAGCCACATCGCCCAACTGCCCTTTTTCAAGACTTTCTACAGCGCTTCCCTGCGTTGCCTGCAGATACGCATCGCGCATCAGCGGTATGTTTAACAGCTTAAAAACTTGCTGCACAAAGCCGCTGCAATCTACACCAAACACCGATTTTCCACCCCATAAATAACCAGTATGCAAAAACATAAAGGCAAACTTTTTTAATCGTTCTTCCGTAAAGCCTTCCAACGAATTGACCGCGTTTTCTTTTGCCGCGGCATAGTCGATTTTTGAATGGGCGATGGTTAAAAAAGAATCGTTCAGCTGGTACACAGGACAACCAAAAGGTATTTGTGCCGTCGAATTATTAATAAAAATGCTGCTTGAAAAACCACCGGTAAACAAGGGTGTTTCTGGTAAGCTGTCGCTTTCCGATAATGCAAGCTGGGTACGCTGACACCAGCCTTCGTAACCGTCAAAAGTACATTTCAACCGCACAAAATGATCTTCTTCTTCTAACACTTCCACTCCTTCGCCAAATAATAATTGACTCACCATTTCGCTTTTATGCGAAGGCTCTTTACGCATGGGCGCGACCGGAACAGAACATAGTGCGAATGGCATGAAGGTATGTTTTGTGAAATTTTATAAAGATTGCATCTTAGCCCTTGAAATTAGTTATTTTTCGTATTGTGAAGGCAGAACATTACCAACATATGACTGATGCGCAATTGCTGCAAAATTATGCTGCCGATGGGAACAGCAAATGGATGGGTATTTTGCTGGAACGATATACCCTTTTGCTTTTTGGCCTGTGCATGAAATACCTGAAAAATGAGGAAGAAGCAAAGGACGCGGTGCAGCAAATCTTTTTAAAAGTACTGAGCGAAGTACTAAAATATAAAATAGATTATTTTAAGTCGTGGTTGTACATGGTGGCTAAAAACCACTGTTTAATGCGGTTGCGGGGCAAGCAAACAAAACTCAAAACGCACTTGCACGAAGGGTTTGAAGTCGCATCACCAGAAGATAAAGAATCGGACTTGTTGCAAAACGAAAAGACCTTTAACTTGCTGGAACAGGCGTTAACAGAATTAAGCCAAGAGCAGGAACAGTGCGTTACTTTATTTTATATGCAAAAGAAAAGTTACTTGCAAATTAGCCAGCAAACTGGGTTTAGTTTATTGCAGGTAAAAAGTTTTATTCAAAACGGAAAACGAAATCTGAAACAAGCTTTAGAAAAAAAGATAAAAGGAAATGCTGCTAAAAAATGAATCAGAATTTAAAAGATATACTAGCACACTTAAGCACCGAGGTAAAGCAGGAAACGCTATTGCTGTACCTGCAGGGAAAACTAACGCCGGAAGAGCAGCACGAAGTGGAGAAACACTTGCTTGATGAAGATTTTGAAGGCGAAGCTTTTGAAGGGCTGAACGAGGTAAAAAACAAGCAGGAATTAGGCCGGTTGGTAGCGCAGTTAAACAACGATTTAAAGAAAAAAACAAGCCTATCCAAAACCAAAAAACGTACGCTTTTAAAAGAAGATCAATGGCTTTGGATGGCGCTTTTTATTATTTTGCTCCTAATTGTTATCAGCTATATTATTATTCACCGTCAATTGCAACAAGGATAATTTGCCGGTCATGGTTTATCAGTAATGAGTTTGAAGTTCAAGGCTTCGTCATTCATTACTAATAACTCTTTTGCTCATTACTGATATTGAATATAAACTGGTATTGGCCGTAGGTTCAACACCGCTTTTTTCGACATCAATTCTTTTTCACCCGACTTTTCGGTATCGTTTACATAAAACAATTTAAAACCGGTAAACTGTACTGGCTGTGGTGCTATCCAGCTATAATAAGTACTTTTCTTTTTAGCCTCATTTCCCCATCCATCCATATCCATAACAATTTGCAGCTCGGGGTGCAACTTTATTTTATCGGCGTTGGTTACCATTCCTTGTGTAAACCTGTGAATCATAAATATCTTTGGCGGCAGGTTATTTTTCTTTACCAGGCTTACAAGGTAATCTCCAATTTCATTGATTTCTTTTGCGTCAATAGAGCCTACCACACTGCCTGGCCGCTTCTTTTTATAGGCAAGGTTAAATTCCGGATCAACCCCCAAATGCACATTTGGCATAGATAAATATTTTTCTAAAAGCGGTACTTCTACTCCAAGGGTGCTCCATGCAGATTGTATATCAACAAACACAACCGCGTTAATTTCTTTTGCCCAGTTTAAAATAGTATCTATTTGGCCCATCGGCATGCGATACCTGTATTTTCCATCTTTACCGGGTGCGCTCTGCGCCGTTACACATATATAATGCAACGCTGGTATAGCTTTTATCAGTGTATCGGCTTCATTCCACTCTTTCACTTCCTGCATCAGGCGCTGCATCATTTCTTTTTTTGGCCACTTTCCTAATGCTCCCATTCTGTTTGAATATAAGTTGCCGTAATAAGCAATAATGCGGTTAAAAGGTAAAAGAGCACCGGGCAGTGGGTAATCGGCTTTCACGGGCCACCTGCCTGTGGTATCTCCGTTTGCCATATGTTTCATTAGTTTATTGTACAAAGCAGTATCCAACGTGGGTGCGTTATCTGCTTGTTGCGCTGCGGTAGCAGGTGTTTTTAGTTGAGTGGAATCCTCGGTGCCGGCGGCCGGTTGCCCCGAGTTGTTGGTGCACGATAAGAGAAGAATCCCACTAAAAAGGCCTAAAAAAAGTTTATTTAATTCTTTCTTCATAATTAAGGTGTATATGAGCAGCAAATTTGCGGTAAGTAAATGTAAACAACTAAAATACTTGTTTAAATCATGTAATAACAAAAATAGGTACAGCTAAACCCTTAGCGTTTAAAAAACGAAACATCTTAAAACCTTTAAAAAAGGGGTAATCAACGTCCCTGCTTGTTTACAAAATGTCCAAACTCAACAAAATATTTTTTATTAAAATCCCGATTGGAAACATTCAAAAAAGGGTCCTTTTTTATTAATCGTCATCTTAACATTCAATATTTAAACGGGCAAAAACAGGAGTGTTATCTTTGCCGGTTATGAGCAGGAAAGGAAAGGTTTTGGTAGCCATGAGCGGCGGTATAGATAGTACCGTAGCCGCGCTAATGCTGCACAAACAAGGATATGAAGTTGTGGGTATTACCATGAAAACGTGGGACTATAACGCCAGCGGTGGAGGTAAAAAAGAAACCGGATGTTGCAATTTAGATTCGTTTAACGATGCCCGGATGGCAGCGGTGCAGCATGGTTTTCCGCATTTTATATTAGATATCCGCGAAGAGTTTGGAAACTTTGTAGTAAACAACTTTGTAGAAGAATACATTGCAGGCCGCACACCGAACCCGTGTGTGCTGTGCAACACGCATATAAAATGGCGCGCTCTTTTAAAAAGAGCCGATGCGCTTGATTGTGAATTTATTGCTACCGGCCATTACGCCTCCGTGTATCAGCATCAAAACGGCCGCCATGTACTTTCAAAAGGCCTTGATGAAACAAAAGATCAGAGTTATGTTTTATGGGGTTTGCAGCAAGATTTGTTGCGCCGTACTTTATTGCCTTTGGGTACATATCGCAAAACAGAAATCAGGCGGCTGGCGCACGATTTTGGCTATCCTGAGCTGGCCAAAAAAAGTGAGAGTTACGAAATTTGTTTTGTACCAGACAACGATTACCGCGGCTTTTTAAAACGTAAAATCACAGGGCTGGAAGAAGAAGTAACCGGCGGCGCGTTTGTAGATGCTTCGGGCGCTATATTGGGTAAGCACAAAGGCTATCCATTTTATACCATTGGTCAGCGCAAGGGCCTTGATATTACATTTGGAAAACCGGTTTATGTAACGGCTATTCATCCCGAAACAAACACGGTTGTACTGGGAGATGAAACGGATCTTGAAAAGAAACAAATGCGGGTAGCAGGCGTTAATATGATAAAATACGAAAGTATAAATACTCCAATGGAAGCCTGTACTAAAATACGTTATAGAGATGGTGGCGCCCTTTCTGTTATTGAGCAGGTAGGCACGGATGTATTTGTTCGGTTTGCAAACAAAGCAAAAGGAATTGCGCCCGGGCAAAGTGCTGTTTTTTACGACGGCAACGACGTTATCGGCGGCGGCATTATCCAAAGTGGCGAAGCAAATTAATTTGATGATTGTTTTACTGCATAGGTAAGTTATAAATTCCGGCGTTTTGGTGCTTGCAATCCTGCCTGTTTCCTATTACTTTTAATGCCTGTACAGATACAAGCTATATATTTAAACATCCTTTTCACTTATGAGAATGCCTTTTTGCGCTCTGCTTGCTGCTTTTGCTTTATGCTGCGCCACTGTAAGCTGTACTTCTGAAACAGAAGAATTAAAATTAGAAAGTCCGGCCGATTATCTGCCGCTTCAAACAGGCAAATACATTACTTACCGCCTCGATTCACTGGTATTTACCCAGGCGGGTCGAGGGCAGGAAATACGGTATTACCAGGAAAAGCATTTGATTGATGCCGTCATCACCGATGCCATCGGCCGTCCCACGTACCGTATATACCGTTTTTTGCGCGATTCTGCAGGTGTAAAGCAATGGCAATCTGCCGGAACGTATTTTATTACTCCGCTGGCCAATTCTATAGAAGTAACAGAAGATAATATGCGGATTGTACGTTTGGCAGCACCGTTAACTATGGGCAGCAGCTGGCGCGGAAATCAGTTTTTGGCTTCTGACCCTTACTCACCGCTTTATGAATTTAATAACGACAACAGCATTGCCCTTTGGGACTTTACCGTTACCCAAAAAAACGAAACTTTTTCATTAAACGGGCAAACCATACCAAACGTATTAACCATTACCCGTATAGATGAAAGTAACGAGCCAGACACCGTCGTGGTTTCGGGTAACAAAGCATCCATTGCCGCAGGCAGCAAAACAGTACTTATAAAAGGCCAAGCAACAGACTTAATTACTATAGCAGCGCCATTGCCTGGAATTGGGGCGCAACTGGCTGTTTATAATACTACCACCGAATCTGCTACATTAAATAGCTTTGTAATTCCACCGCAAAAAGGCCGCATTTTCGAAAACCTCAATGGACGTTGGGCGTATAATTACCGCGATACTATCGGGCAGCGCGATTCGCTCCTCTCGGGCCTACCCTATGCTGCAAAGCTTTATGCTGTGGATAAATATGCCAAAAACTTAGGACTTGTTTTTCAACAGTTAACACTTTGGGAATTTGAACCAAATTACAATCCTAACGACAACGGTGCCAACAGCCCTTATAAACTGGGTTTTGGCATAAAAAGAAGCATGATTGACCACAATTAACCAATAGATGAAAATGTTTAAAAGCAGCGCGGTCTTTATTTTTCTTTTTGGCTTGATGGCTGCTTCGGCAGGTGCGCAAACGCCTACCCGGTTTGTAGTAAAATTTAAAGATAAAGGCTCTAACCCGTTTTCGTTTTCCGCACCCCAAAGCTTTTTATCGGCAAAAAGCATTGCCCGTCGCACCCGATACTCCATTCCGTTAGATAGTACCGATCTTCCAATAACACCCCGTTATATTGACAGTCTTCGAAAAGTACCCGGCGTTACTGTGCTAAATGCTTCAAAATGGCTAAACCAAGTTTCTATACAAACAACCGATTCCGCCTATTCGCTGTCCTTGATCAACGCATTTCCCTTTGTCCTTTCGTCAACGCCGCTTGCAGCCCGTGTAACCGCACATAACCCAATTGCTTCTTTATTTAAATTTGGGCTTCAAACGCAGGCGCTCGCCTCTTTTCAAAAAGGCGGCTTGGTTGCAGATGTGTACAATTACGGTGCATCGTATAATCAAATTCATATTCATAACGGTGAGTTTTTACACAACATTGGCCTGCGCGGGCAAAATATGATTATTGGTATGTTAGATGCCGGTTATAAAAGCTATCAAACATTAAAAGCTTTCGACAGCGCACGCCTGAACGGACAAATTTTAGGCACTTACGATTTTGTAGAAAACACTGGCAGTGTGGACGAAGATGATGCCCATGGAATGTTTTGTTTTTCAATTATTGCCGCCAACATTCCGGGGCAGTTTGTAGGTACAGCGCCAAAGGCTTTTTTCTATCTTTTCAGAACTGAGGAAGCAGCAACCGAATACCCAATTGAAGAACACAACTGGGTTTGCGGCGCGGAAAGACTTGATAGCGTCGGCGCAGATCTCATTTCTTCTTCTTTAGGGTATTCTAATTTTGATGCGCCACTAACAAGCTACTCGCACGTTTATGCTGATATGAATGGCAATAAAACTACGGCGGCTATTGGTGCCGATCTCGCTGCAAAAAAGGGGTTGCTGGTAGTAAACGCAGCGGGCAATGAAGGAGCAAACAGCTGGAAATATATAATTACCCCTGCAGACGGCGACAGCGTGTTGGCAGTTGGAGCAGTAAACACCAGCGGCGCTGTTGGCACGTTCTCCAGTTACGGTCCTTCATCCGACGGGCAAATAAAGCCAGACCTTGCTTCTGTAGGGGTAGGAACAGTTATTCAAAATACCAATAATACTATAGCAAGAGGAAACGGAACCTCTTTTGCAGCGCCAAACCTTGCCGGTTTAGCAGCTTGCTTGTGGCAAGGGTTTCCAGAGGCTACTAATATGGAAGTTATTGGTGCGCTGCGGCAGTCGGGCAGTATTTCAAATGCTCCCGACAACAGGATTGGTTACGGAATACCCGATGTAAAGAAAGCGCTTGCTGTGTTAACTAAAAAGTTTTCAAAAATAGCTGCTACATACGCCGACTGCCATACAACACTTGCCTGGACGAGTAATGATGTAGCTTTTATGGGCTACGATATTGAACGAAAAACCGCTGGCGAAACCCAGTTTACTAAAGTTGGGCAACAGGCAGGAACCGGTGCAGAATTCGGCAAACGCAACTATACCTTTTTCGATGATGTGACAGAAATAGAAGCAGGTGCTATTTCTTATCGGGTAAAACAAATTATAGATACTTCCGCTGGCGCTTCTTTCTATCTTGATGAAGTAAAAATAATACATACCGCCTCTTGCAGAAAAGAGGAAATCACCCTTTTACCAAACCCTGCAAAAAGCGTTACCTACATACAAATAAACCAACCCGAACCAATGCAAAACCTAAGGGTAGACATTGTGGACATGAGCGGCCGAAACGTGTATAGCCAAACAACAAACAAACCTTCAGGCACATACCGGGTGCAGCTTTCTATTGGGCATTTAGCAAAAGGAAAATACATTGTAGTGGTGTACAACGAAGGGAAAAAGATAGCAACAAAAGAACTGATAAAATTATAATTTAAATAAGGCTGCAAAAAGGGTATCGCCGTGGCTATTGTACCCTTTATAATAGTTCATGCTTTTTAAAGTGAGTTTTGTACCCTTTTTTAAATGTTCTACAACCTCTTCGTTTTCCTGTGTAAAAACCGAGCAGGTAATGTATAAAAATGCACCCCCCTTTTTCACACCTTTTGCGGCATTTACAACAATCCATTTTTGCAGGTTTGAGTAATATTCTATTTTGTCCTTTTTGAAAAAGGAAAGGTTTTCCGGCGTGCGGCTCCACGTGCCCGAACCACTGCAAGGTGCATCGCAAATAACAAGATCAAACTTGCTTGTAGTGGTAAATTGCGGGGCTGAAACATCGGCTACAAACGACTTATAATTTGTAATGCCTGCCTTTTGAAAACGGGCGTGCAGATGGTGCAAAATAGACGAACGTACATCGGAAACAGTTAGCTGCACAGCAGGAAATAAATCAAACAGCAAAATTGACTTTCCACCACTGGCAGCACAACAATCCCACGCGGTGATGGCTGTAGTTATATCTAAGTCAAAATTATCTAAAGGGCTTAACACTTTTTGCGAACTAACGTCCTGAACAACCGCCTCTTCATTTAACAAAAGCACTTCTTCAACCTTCGAACCATTAGGTAACGCCAAACAGGTAGCGCTAAGTTCTTTATACGAAATAGAAGCTCTGGTTAATTTCTGTCTCACCGAAGTCTCCCCTCCCGGTCGCACGCGAAGAAAAAGATCGGGCTGTGTAAGATGAGCGACGACAAAAGCTTCCTCTTCTATTTCGGGACTTAAAAAAGAGGCAAAAGGAAAAATGTTTTTCCACTCTTCGCCGGCGTTAAGCAGGTTTAGCTTTTGGGGTAACGGCAAACAAACAGCTTCATTCCATTCGCTGCTTAGTTCTTCAAGCTCTTTGCTTTTTTGTTTGGAAGAGAGAAATAATCCAATAGCAAACTGTTCTTCAACTGACCCCTTTTTGAAGGCTTTTCCCAACCTGAAAAAACAAAAACAAAGATGCGCAATAATCTTTCTATCGCGTGAGCCAAATTTTTTATGCTCTCTAAAATATTGTTTTAACCAAATTGCAAATGGAGTGGTTCCGTTGTATAAAGAAAGGCAGTGTTTTGCCGAAAGAATGTATGAGGCCGTCTTCATAAGAAGAAATGTTGTTCATAAAAAAAAGCTGCCCCTGCGACAGCCTTTTTTATATGTTTTCGAAATGCTTGTTTCATATTTAAACAAATCAAAAACTTAGAAATGATGTTATTGCCCTAAAGGATTTATCTCCTTTTTTAAAAGGCGCAAAACCTTTCAAAAAGGGGTATAAACAAGCTGGCATTTTGATGATGTTACAATTGCAACAATGCGTTCACCGGATCTTTTCCAAACAGTAATAATTCGGGGTTTTCGAGCAGTTCTTTTACCCGCACTAAAAAAGAAACGGATTCTTTTCCATCAATAATCCGGTGATCGTAACTTAAAGCAAGATACATCATTGGCCTTGCAACTATTTGCCCGTTTATAACCATTGCCCGATCTTGTATTTTATGCATTCCCAAAATGGCCGATTGCGGAATATTGATTATGGGCGTGCTCATAAGCGATCCAAAAACGCCGCCATTGGTGAGTGTAAATGTTCCTCCGGTCATTTCTTCCATTGTTAGTTTACTGTCCCGCGCTTTGGTGGCCAGCTCTACTACTTTCTTTTCTATTTCCTGCATACTTAAGCTTTCAGCATTTCGTATTACCGGCACTACTAATCCTTTCGGCGCCGATACGGCAATGGAAATATCGCAGTAATTATGAAATAAAATAGAGTCGCCATCTATGTATGCATTTACCGCCGGAAATTCCTGCAAAGCAAAACAAACGGCCTTGGTAAAGAACGACATAAAGCCAAGATTTACACCATGCGCCTGTTTAAATTTTTCTTTATTGGCGGTGCGTATCTCCATTATTTTGCCCATGTCCACTTCATTAAAAGTGGTGAGCATGGCAGTTGTATTTTTCGATTCCACGAGGCGCCTGCTAACGGTTTTACGCAGGTTGCTCATTTTTTCTCTGCGCTCTTCCCTGGTGAAAGCAGTTGTACCTGGCTTACGTCCGGGGTTTGAAAGCGCTTCCAGCACATCATCTTTTAATATTTTTCCATGGGCGCCGCTTGCCAGTATGCTTTTCGGATCAACTTTTTTATCTGCAATAATGGCCGATGCCACCGGTGTTGCTTTTACATCGGACGGTGCGGTAACCTGCTGATTAACTGCAGGCTGCGGCGCTTCCGCAGGTTTTTGTGGTTCTGTTTTGGTTGACGTAATTGCAGTATTGCTTTCGGGCATTGCCGCTGGTTTATCGCTGCCTTCGGGTTTAGCGGCCGTTTCGTCGATTTGTGCCACTACATCCCCTATTTTCAAGGTGTCGCCTTCTTTGCCTACAGTTTTTAAAACACCGGCTTGCTCGGCATTTACTTCAAACGTGGCCTTTTCACTTTCGAGTTCGGCAATCACTTCATCGCGGGCAACATAATCGCCATCTTGTTTTAGCCATTTCACTAACGAAACTTCGCTGATAGATTCGCCAACGGCAGGCACTTTAATTTCAATCATTTAAAATATATATTAAATTTTGATTCTTATAACGTTCTAAAAAGGGTGCTCACTTTTTTCACAATGCCTTTTTCAAGTGTTTTTATTACCCTAAATAGTAAATGCTGTTTCCACTATTTCTGCCTGTTCTTCTTTATGAATTTTACTGTACCCGGTTGCTGTTGATGCCGCCGCCTGCCGGCCTACAATGCCAAAATTAATGGTGGTCAAATTCATTTTTAAAAACGATGCCGCACCCATATTCATCGGCTCTTCCTGCACCCAAAACCAAGCCGCTTTGTTGTATTTTTCGTAAAGCGCTTCCAGTGTCTTCAGGGGCAGCGGATATACCTGCTCTAATCGAACAATAGCTACATCTTTACGTTCCTCTTTTTGCTGCCTTTCCACCAGGTCGAAATACACTTTTCCGCTGCAAAATAACACCTTAGTTACCGCGCCCCCATCTTGCGTCGTTGCATCGTCGAAAACCTCTTTAAAAACCCCTTGTGTAAACTCTTTCATGTGGGAGTAAGTGGCTGGTAGACGAAGGTTTGCTTTTGGCGAAAAAATAACCAACGGTTTGCGAAACGGCCAGGCAAGCTGGCGCCGAAGCGCATGAAACAGGTTTGCTGCTGTGGTGATATTGGCAACAATCATATTCTCTTCAGCACACATTTGTAAAAAGCGTTCCATGCGGGCGCTGCTGTGCTCTGGTCCCTGACCTTCGTAACCATGTGGCAACAACAATACAACACCATTCATGCGCTGCCATTTTGTTTCGGCAGATACTATAAACTGGTCAATGATGATTTGTGCGCCGTTTGCAAAATCTCCAAACTGCGCCTCCCATAAAACCAAAGTATTGGGGCTTGCCATGGCGTAACCATACTCAAAGCCCAAAACAGCATATTCGCTTAATAACGAATTGTAAATGCGAAATGTACCCTGACCTTTTTTGAAATGATTCAGACGGTTATATTCCTGGCTATTAGTTTCATCGTAAAGTACCGCATGCCGGTGCGAAAAGGTACCCCTTTTCACATCTTGTCCGCTCATGCGCACATCTTTTCCTTCAATAAGTAAACTTCCGTAGGCCATCAGTTCACCGGTGGCCCAGTCCACTTTTTGTTCTTCTTCAAACAGCTTTATTTTATCGTTTAAAATTTTATTTACCTTTCTCAATGGGGTAAAGGCTTCCGGTGTTTCCATCAACCCATCAAACAAAACTTTAAAATCGCTTTCGCTAATGGCTGTTACCGGTGATACCTCAAAATCGCTTTCTTCTGCCTTTCTCAGACTTTTCCAATCCAGCTCGGGCTGCTGGTATTTATAGGGCAACGGGTTTTGCTTTACATCATCGAGCCGCTCCTGCAAATCGTCCCAAAATTTTTGCTCCATGTCTTTAACCATCTGCTGTGCATCCGGTTCGCCGTTTTTTAATAAATAATCAACGTACACTTCCCGCGGGTTTGCATGCTTATCTATAAGGGCATATAGTTGCGGTTGCGTAAATTTTGGGTCGTCTCCTTCGTTGTGTCCATGGCGGCGATAGCAAACCATATCAATAAAAATATCCAGATTAAATTCCTGGCGGTACCGGGTGGCAATTTCTACGCATTTTACCACTGCTTCAGGGTCATCTCCATTTACATGAAGCACCGGGGCATGAACGGTAGCGGCAATTGAAGTGCTGTAATCCGAGCTTCGGGCATCATCAAAATCGGTTGTAAAGCCAATTTGGTTATTTATTACAAAATGAATGGTGCCACCGGTATCGTACCCTTCTAAATCGGACATTTGAAGCACTTCGTAAACTATGCCTTGCCCGGCAAGAGAAGCATCGCCATGAATTAGAATGGGTAGAATATGATCGTATTCCGAACCGTATAAAACATCGGCTTTTGCCCGCGAGTAACCTAAAACCACAGGGTTTACAGCTTCCAGGTGGGAAGGGTTTGGTGCCAGTTTTAAGTGCATTTTTTTTCCGCTTCCTGTTTGCACTTCGGAGCTAAAGCCCATGTGGTATTTCACATCGCCACTGCCCATGGTTTGGTCGGGAATGGCGGTTCCCTCAAATTCGCTAAAAATGTGTTCGTATGTTTTGCCTAAGATGTTAGCCAGCACATTTAAGCGACCGCGGTGCGCCATGCCAATAACAGTTTCCTGAACGCCGAAATCAGCCGCCACAGAAATAATCGCATCTAAAGCGGCAATGGTTGTTTCGCCGCCTTCCAGCGAAAAGCGTTTTTGACCTACATATTTAGTGTGTAAAAACTTTTCGAATATAACCCCCTGATTCAGCTTTTCAAGAATGCGTTTTTTTTGGTTTAACGAAACAGGCTGATGCAAGGTCGTCTCTACTTCGCGCTCCAGCCAATCAAGTCGCTCCTGGTTTACAATATATCTATATTGAACGCCTACAGAACCGCAATACAAAAGCTGTAGCCGATCGATGATTTGCTGCAAGGTGGCGCCAGGTAGGCCAATAAACTGGCCAGCAGCAAAGGTTTCGTTAAGGTCTTGATCGGACAAGCCAAAATCGGCCGGCGCCAACTTAGCGCCACGGTCTTTACGTACCCGTATTGGATTTGTTTTGGCAACCAGGTGTCCTTTTTTACGGTAAGCAAGTATAAGGTTGTACACTGCTAATTCTTTTGTAAACCGGCCGGCATCAAAAGAGGCAGCAGTATCAGCGGTAGCCGCGGCAAGGCCATTTCCATTGGCCAGTGCAAAGTCAAATCCTTCGAAAAACTTGCGAAAGTCTGGGTCCACATTGGCAGGGTCTTTAACAAAGTCGTTGTACAAACCTTCAACGTAAGCTGGATGCGAATTGGTAATGTAAGAGAAATCCTTCATGCGTAAGGGATTTTTGGTAATTTTTTGGGTAGGCAAATATACCTCCTATAAGTGTACCGTTTACCCTTGCCACCCTTTTAAAGAGGTTTAAAGCTTTGTTTTAAAAAAATGAAAAAAGATTTCAATGCATTTAACAAAAAATAATTTGCTTACCAAAGCGTAAACAATACAAAAAAGAACTATTTTTGCCGTCCAAATTTAAAAGAACACATGGCTAATCATAAAGCTACCAAAAAGGATATGCGTCAGGCAATTACCCGTCGCGAACGCAACCGCTATTATGGTAAAACTACCCGTAATGCTGTACGCAGTTTAAGATCATTAAGTGATGCAACAGCAGCCGCTGAAAAAACCCCTGAGGTTATTTCTATGGTTGACAGGCTTGCAAAACGTGGCGTTATTCATATAAATAAAGCCAGCAACTTAAAAAGCAAACTGGCCCGCAGGGCAAACGCAATGGCAAAGGCCACAGCAACCGCATAAATTCATTTTTGTTTTATAATTTTAAGCATCTGTCTTTTGGCAGGTGCTTTTTTTTATACTTAATTCCAACACCATCATGCGCCTTTTTTTACCCCTTTTTTGTTTGTTTTTTTCAATCATTTCATTGGCTCAACCACTTACCCGTTTTCAAACTTCAAATGGCGTTCAAACAGGCACTTACACCGAAGTAATTGATTGGTGGAAAAAAATGGATGCAGCATCAGGTATGATAAGAATGATGGAAATGGGGCCTACTGATGCGGGCTATCCGTTGCACCTTGTGATTGTTTCTGCGGATAAAGACTTTTCTATCCCTTCTGCCAAGCGAAAAAACAAAAGCATCATTTTAATAAACAATGGCATTCATCCGGGCGAGCCGGACGGCATTGACGCAAGCATGTTGCTTGTTTACGACATCATCAAAAATAAAGTTGCCCTTCCTCATAATGTGGTGCTTGCCATTATACCAATTTATAATATTGGTGGTGCTTTAAACCGTAGTTCTTTTTTTCGGGTAGATCAAAACGGTCCTGAAGAATTTGGCTTTAGAGGCAACTCGCAAAATTTGGATTTAAACCGCGATTTTATTAAAGCCGATTCGAAAGAAGCACTAACGTTCACCAAAATTTTTCACCTTTTAGATCCTGATGTTTTTGTGGATAACCACGTGAGCAACGGTGCGGACTATCAACACGTAATTACATTAATAGAAACACAGCACAACAAATTAGGCGGAGCCATGGGGCAGTTTTTAAGCAAACAATTTTCGTCGGCGCTGTATGCTTCTATGCAAAAAAAAGGTTTCGACCTGGTACCATACGTGAACCATTTTGGAGAAACCCCCGATAAAGGCTGGAGCGAGTTTTGGGACAGTCCACGCTATAGTACCGGTTTTGCAGCTCTTTGGAACACTTTTTCGTTTATGCCCGAAACGCACATGCTAAAACCGTATGCAGATAGAGTTATGGCTACAAAGGAATTGATGAAAAGCTTTATAGAGTTTACAGCTAAAAACAGCACGGAGATTCGGCAGTTAAGATTAGCTGCCAAAGAAGCCCAAAAAGTTCAAAAGGATTTTCCACTGGCCTGGAAATGGGACAGCACAAAGAGCAAGGAAATTACATTTAAAGGGTACGAAGCTGGACGGAAACAAAGCGATATTTCTGGTCTTCCGCGCTTGTATTACGATCGGTTAAAACCGTTTGAAGTAAGAGTTCCTTTTAATAATGAATATGCGGATACGTTGTCAGTTGCAAAACCAAAAGCGTATATTATTCCACAAGGCTGGTGGAAAGTAATTGATCGCTTAAAAGCAAATAATGTTACCCTAACAAGGCTTGCGACCGATACCATTATTGAAGTAGAAGCCTATCGTATAGAATCGTATCAATCTATACCCAGGCCTTTTGAAGGTCATCATGTAAACAACAACGTTCGGTTATCAAAACATATAAAAAAGGGTGCCTTTAGAAAAGGCGATTATTATGTTGAGATGAATACTGCCGCCAACAGGTTTTTAATCCAGGTGCTGGAGCCAAACACCGAAGACAGCTATTTTACATGGAACTTTTTTGATGCCATATTGGGGCAAAAAGAAGGTTTTTCGAGCTATGTTTTTGAAGAAACAGCAACCGAGTTTTTAAGAAATAATCCATCGATAAAAGCAAAACTAGAAGAACGAAAAAAAGGTGATTCTACTTTTGCAAAAAGTGCTGGTGCCCAATTAAATTTTGTGTTTCAAAACTCGCCCTTTTACGAGCCGGCGCACATGCAATATCCTGTTTTTAGAGTGTTGAAATAATGGAATAAAGAACTGCCTAGCAGATTAAAAAGGTTATTTAAAAATGAAACAACAAATATCTCGATGTTACTTGTGAATAACACCGATTGATTAATTTTGTTTTCTATAAAGCATGATCACTCAGCATTTCAGAAGTATGAGGTTCGGTAATGCCACCGGTTCCTTCGAAATCTTTAAATATTTTATTTCCAAGCCAAACACAACATAACAAAATGGCAACACTCAAGTAACCAAGCCATTCGTAACGGATAATTCTGCCTCCTTCGCCGCTAAGCACAACAACGCCCGCAAGTAGCGATGCGCTTGCAGTTCCTAATTGCTGAATGCTACTATTGAAACTCATGAAGCTTCCTCTTTTTTGCGTTTCTACAACATTGCTTACCATTGCCTGGGCAGTTACACCCCTTCCGGTACCCAGTATAAACCAAAAAGCAAAAAGCACTAAAACAATCCAAAAAGGGATCGCTGGCAACCATGTAATTATAATAACCAGTGGAAGAGACAATAGCACGCAAATAGTAAACACTTTTAATTTACCGAAGCGGTCGCTATATTTTCCTAAAACGTTTGCAGCAAAAAAAGCGGCAATGCCACCCGCGAGGTACACCAATGGCGTTTGCGATTTGGAATAACCATTGTTGAATTCCAGGTAAGGATTGATAAAAGGAATAATTAAAAAATGACCGAGCATAATTAATCCCGAAAATAGCAGTGCCATCCGTTGGTGCTTATTATGCCAAACCGTTTTTAATACTTCTAATTTTTTTACTGTTTCCTCACCCCTTAAAATATGGCTATTCATTGCCGGCACGTATTTGTATATAAACGGAATAAGCACGATTCCTAAAAAACCAACCAGCAAAAAAGGGGCATGCCACGAAAAGATATTAGAAAGATAAAGGGCAAACGGAACTCCAATAGTAGACGCAATGGAAAATGAAGACATAACAGCACCCATTGCTGCGCCCCGCCGTTCGTAGCTAAACACATCTGAAACAATTGATAAAACCTGAGCACCAATCAACCCGCCGAAAACACCCGCCAGTAGTCGGGCGCCTAATAGTAGATTAAATGTGGGTGCAATCCCGCAGGCAATAGTTCCAATTAAAAAACCAGAGTAGCCAATAAGTAAAATCTTTTTACGATCGTACCCATCTACATAAAAAGCAGCAATAAAACCCGAAAGGGCGGCGCTTAACGTGTAGGCAGCTACCAGCATAGTAAATTGCTGCGGTGATATGTTGAAATAAGGCATCAGGTAGTTACCCAATGGCATCATAATCATAAAATCCAGTATGTGCGTGAAGTTGATGGATGCGAGAAGAAAAAGGAGAACCCGTTCGTTAACTTTCATAAGAGGGCGTAAAGATAAAAGAACAGCAAAAGAAACGAACCATTTACTCCTTTGGGTGCTTACAAAAATTTAGAAGGATAAGGCGCTGCCCGGGATTGAGTCGAATTCTATAAAAGGTTTAGCATAAGGCTTTGCAGCCACTACTTTTCTCTTGGATTTGATTTGGGCACAAAACAAAAAAACCCTTTTCAGTGTTAATGAAAAGGGTTAAAGAGAATGGCGACTACCTACTCTCCCGCATTTTGGTGCAGTACCATCGGCCATGGCGGGCTTAACTTCTCTGTTCGGTATGGGAAGAGGTGAACACCGCCGGAAAAATCACCATAAAGATTTAAGATGTCAGATTTACGATTTACGATTGTGTGGTGTTACCAAACTTCGTACATCGTACTTCTTATATCATACATCAAAATAATATAACATATTGGAAAAAAGTTGTCAGAAAAGAAGAGTCATACAAAAAAAGAAAATTAAAGCGTACGAGCAATTAGTACTACTCGGCTTTGCTATCACTAGCTTTACACCTGTAGCCTATCAACGTCATAGTCTCTGACGGCTCTTAAAAGTAAACTCATCTTAAGGAAGGTTTCACGCTTAGATGCTTTCAGCGTTTATCCTGTCCGTACATAGCTACTCTGCATTACACCTGGCGGCATAACAGATACACCAGCGGTACGTACGACCCGGTCCTCTCGTACTAAGGTCATGTCCTCTCAATTTACTTGCGCCCACCACAGATAGGGACCGAACTGTCTTGCGACGTTCTGAACCCAGTTCACGTGCCACTTTAATCGGCGAACAGCCGAACCCTTGGGACCTTCTCCAGCCCCAGGATGTGACGAACCGACATCGAGGTGCCAAACCTCACCGTCGATATGAGCTCTTGGGTGAGATCAGCCTGTTATCCCCAGAGTACCTTTTATCCTTTGAGCGACGGCCCTTCCATACAGAACCGCCGGATCACTTTAGCCGACTTTCGTCCCTGCTCGGCTTGTTTGCCTCACAGTCAAGCTCCCTTATACTAATACGCTCTATGTACGATTACCAACCGTACTGAGGGAACCTTTGCAAGCCTCCGTTACATTTTAGGAGGCGACCACCCCAGTCAAACTACCCACCATGCACTGTTTCCCGTTAGGGATTAGATTCTAAATGTTTGAAGGTTGGTATTTCAACGTTGACTCCACACACACTGGCGTGCATGCTTCGCAGTCTCCCAACTATCCTACACATCAAAAATTCAAAATCAATGCAAAGTTGTAGTGAAGGTTCATGGGGTCTTTCCGTCCCGTGACGGGTAACCGGCATCTTCACCGATACTACAATTTCACCGGGCTCGTGGAGGAGACAGTGTGCAACTCATTAGACCATTCGTGCAGGTCGGAACTTACCCGACAAGGAATTTCGCTACCTTAGGACCGTTATAGTTACGGCCGCCGTTTACTGGGGCTTCAGTCAGAAGCTTCGTCCTTGCGAACTAACATCCTTCCTTAACCTTCCAGCACCGGGCAGGTATCAGGCTCTATACGTCATCTTTCGATTTTGCAGGGCCCTGTGTTTTTGCTAAACAGTTGGTTGCACCATTTTACTGTGACCGCATCGCTGCGGTAC
>JBBSRB010000026.1:0-26180 GCA_038243445.1 Chitinophagales bacterium
AAATGCCTATCCTTTTGAGGTACTTATAGATAAAAAAGGTGTTATCAGATATGTATCTGAAGGTTTCGGTTCTGGCATAGAACAAGAATATATTAAAACAACTACTCAAAAAATCTATCAGCTACTAAATGAATAAGAGCTTTCTTTTCCTGACGATTCTAATAGTTTTGGTTACAGGTTGCAGTTCCTCACAAAGTAAAAAAAGTGGCAAGCCAGTGCTAACTCTGGAAAGTGATATAGTAAATATCGGCAAGATTCCTGTGGGAGATTCGACAAACGTTGAATTAATAGTGAAAAATACAGGCAGTGATACGTTGAAGATTTCTGGCTTAGGTTACAGTTGCGGCTGTACGGATGGAGAAATTCAAAATAGCAGTATTGCTCCTAATGATTCGGGCATGATTTCATTAAAATATAAAAACTCTGAAGATCTTGATGCCATAGAGAAGACCATTATCATAGAAAATAACTCAGAGATCCCTTTTAAGGCTGTAAACATTAGGGGGAGCGCTTATAAATAACTGTTACCTGCTTTTTCAACCAGCAATTATGCCTCACAAAGTCAAATATCTTTTAAGCTGCAAAAGAACTGGGAGGAGTTGTTTAAATACTATCAAAGCCTGAAGGAAAACTTTTGAAAATCCTTATTTCAACATCTCCCCCAATTTCCTGCTTAATTCTTCACCACGCAAATTTTCCGCAATTACAACTCCGTTCGGGTCTAATAATACATTATACGGTATACCCTGAATGTTATACAAAGGAACAACATGGCTATCCCAAAACTTTAAGTCGCTAACGTGCGTCCACGAAAGGCCATCATCAGCAATAGCTTTCTGCCAAGGCGCTTTTTCTTTGTCAAGCGATACCCCTAAAATCGTAAAGTTTTTATCTTTAAATTGTTGATACGCTTGCACTACATTAGGGTTTTCTTTCCGGCAGGGACCACACCAGGCAGCCCAAAAATCTACCAATACATACTTGCCTTTAAAAGAGGAGAGAGCGACCGGTTTTCCGTTAACATCCGGCAAAGTAAAATCAGGTGCGGGTTGGCCAATCAAACCATTTGCTGCCGCTGCCTGTGGCGCTTGTTTCGCCTGCAGGCTTGTTTTTAAAGCAGCCAATCCCTCGTGTTTTGGAAATTTAGCGGCGGCGTTGTTTATAACATCCATCATTTGCTGCTGGCTAAGCGGCGCCAAACCCAAACCTTGGTTTGATGCATAACTCTGGTAGCTGCCCAGCGCAAAAATAGAAAGCGAGGGACTTTTACTTTCCGATATAAAGTCGGTTACATAAGTAGTAAACTGGTTGGCTGCTGCATCCCGCTTCATTTGCAAAGCCAAAACGGAACTGTCCATAGCCGTAGGTTGGCGCAAACTATCGAGCTGGCGGCTCATGTTGTAAATGTGGGAAAGCTGTGTATTGCTTGTTGAAAGATAATCCACCAACGATTGCGAAGCAGGCGAACCTTTTACCGTGTAAGGTTTCTCTGCATTTGTAATATCGGCTTCTACCGTAATTTCTTTCGAATCGTTAATAATGGTAGCAACCGGATTTATTTGCTGCGTTAACCGCAGTACGTACAGGTTTTCTTCTTTAGATAATGCATGTAATGTAAACGAACCATCTTTTTGCAGGCGTGCAGAATCTACAATCACAGGCTGCATAGATCCTAAAGAAGCTTCTTCTAAAAAAATAAGATCGGCAGTGGCGCCTTTTATTTTGCCGTTAACTGTAAAGCCTTTGTCGTTGGTGTTGTTGCAACCTGCAAACAGCACAAAAATGGGAAGAAGAAAAGTAAACTTCATTGCTTTTTTTTAAATGGAAAGCGCAAAAATAAGCTTCCATATCAGTATATTATGTAAAAAAGCCCCGCTGCGGGCGGGGCTTTAAAAGCTAAAAAATGTATTTAAAGGTCGGCTGTTTTTAATTTACGCGGTATGCGGATCTGTATATTTTGTGCTTTTCCATTGCGCAGCAGTTTTACATCAAAGGAAGATTTGTCGCGGCTTTCGCGAAATAACTTCGAAATCTGATCGGCGCTATTTGCTTCGGTGCCGTTAAAATGCGTTATGATGTCGTTTGCTTTAATGCCGGCTTTTGCCGCGGCGCCATCGTCTTCTACTTCCAGCACTTTTACGCCTTTACCATCTTCGGTATCCTGTATAGATAAACCAAGTTTTGAACGATTGCTATCAAAAATAAAAGATCTGTTAGGTGTGGCTGAACGTACACTTGGTGCCCCCTGAACCCGCTCAAAAATACGGTTTGGTGCCATCACGCTCATGTTCAGCCCTTTCCAATTACTTAACTGCGCTGTTAACTTTTGCTCTTTTCCATCTCTTAAAACACTAATCGTTATCTTTTCGCCAGGTTTATGGGCACGAATGGCTTCTGCTACGTCTTCGGTGTTTTCTATTGTCTTATTTGCAATTTTGGTGATGATATCGTCTTTCTTTAATCCGGCTTTTTCTGCTGCGCTTTCTTTGCTAACCGATGAAATTTTGGCGCCTTTATCATTGTTATCAGTAACCACACCCAGCATGGCGCGGTTTGCATCTTCTGTTAACAGCGAAAGTCCTTCATTATCAAAATTAAAGGCCCAGTTGTCTTTTCCGTTTCCGGCAATTGATAAACCATGTGCACCGGTTTTAATTCTATGAATGCTTACCTGAACGTCTTTATTGTCTTTTACGTCTTTTCCATTGATGGTTACTTTATCGCCATTTATTTCAATTATTGTTTTTTCATCGTCGCTGCCTGCAGCGCGGTTAATAATAATGGTTTGACGATCTTTTTCACCTTCATTGGTTTTAGTTGTTTGTGCAAAAACGGGCAGGGTGTAAAAAGCTACGCCGGCCAACATCAGTCCTTTACTAAAATAATGTTTCATAAGTTTACTACGTTTTGTTTCGTAGATCAAATATAAGACTGATTTTTTAATTACGAAGCTTTTCGCAATTGTTAAATTACAAAAGATTTTTAACGGTTGTAATTACGGAAGAAAGGCCTGCTACATTTTGTCCGCCGGCAGAAGCAAGCGTTTTTTGTCCGCCGCCGCCACCGCTAATCAGGGGCGCTATTTTTTGTTTGATTATTTGAACAGCATCCAAACTTTTAGCGGTTGCTACATCGGGGCTAATGGCGATGGCTACAAACGCTTTTCCTTCAATAGCGGCAACCAAAACGGCAACACCGGTTTTTAAATCGAATGCAAGTTTTTTCAAAGCGTCGGGGCTGCTTACTTCTACCTGCGCGCCAATAAAGGGCGTGCCGTTAATGAGTTCTGTTTTTTCACTTAGTGTTTTTGCAAGGGAAAGAAGTTGTGCTGCTTCCATTTTTTCGAGCTCTTTTTTCAACCTGGAGTTTTCTTCCTGCAATAATTCGACACCCTTTTTTACATCTTTTGCACCCTTTAAGGCATCTTTTACTGCGGCTAAATGGGCAAGTTGAAGCCCTAAATATTCCTCGGCGGCCGCTCCGCTAACCCCTTCTACCCGGCGCACACCGGCGGCCACGGCTGTTTCGGAAATGATTTTAAAAAAGCCTAATTCGCCGGTTGCGCCCACGTGTGTACCGCCGCAAAGTTCTATAGAATAGGCAGGATCTATGGTGACTACCCGAACAGTATCGCCGTATTTTTCACCAAAAAGAGCTGTGGCTCCTATTTGTACTGCTTCTTCTTTGTTCATTTCTTTTATAACAACCGGTATGTTTTCCCGTATTTTTTTGTTAACGATTCGTTCCACTTCGTTAATTTCTTCAGCCGTCATTTTGCTGAAATGAGAAAAGTCGAACCGTAGGTAATTGGGGTTTACCAGCGAACCTTTTTGAGCTACATGAGTTCCTAAAACAGCGCGCAGAGCGGCGTGCAGCAAATGTGTGGCGCTGTGGTGCACGGCCGTGTTTACCCTTTTTTCGGCGGTTACCTGGGCCAGTACTTCGCCACCAAGCCCTGCCGGATCCGTTTCTAAAATATGAATGATGAGGTCGTTTTCTTTTTTAGTATCTAAAACAGTCAACTGTAACTTGTCCATAGACAAGGTTCCGGTGTCGCCCACCTGACCGCCGCTTTCGGCGTAAAAAGGCGTTTTATTTAAAACAACCTGATATGCTTCTTTACCCTTTGCAGCCACTTTTCGGTATTTTAAAACCGTTGCGTTTGTTTGCAATAATTGATAACCGACAAACTTATTTTCTTCACCGTTATTTACAGTTACCCAATCTTCGGTATCAATCTTTGTGGCGGCTCGGGACCGGTCTTTTTGTTGTTGCATTTCTAAGTTGAACCCTTCTTCATCAACGCTTAATTGGTGTTCTGCGGCAATGAGTTTTGTCAGGTCTAACGGAAAGCCGTACGTGTCATACAATTCAAAAGCATCTTTCCCCAATACAGCGCCGCCGGCCTGTTTTAAAATATCGTCTATACGTTTTAACCCTTTTTCCAGGGTTCTTAAAAAAGCTTCTTCTTCTTCGCGGATTACACGGCTTACAAATTGTTCTTGTTCCACCAACTCGGGAAAAACATTTTTGAACTGAGCGCCAATGAGCGGCACCAATTGAAAAAGGAGCGGTTGTTGATACGCCAAATACGAATAATAATAACGAACGGCGCGGCGCAAAATCCGGCGAATAACGTAGCCGGCGCCTGTGTTTGAAGGCAATTGCCCGTCGGCAATTGTAAACGAAATAGCCCTGATATGATCGGCTAAAACTCTAAAAGCAATATTATTTTTGGCATTCGTGCCGCTATATACCTGTCCGGTTATTTCCTCTATTTTTTGGATAGTAGGACTAAAAACGTCGGTATCGTAATTAGATGTTTTGCCTTGAATAACCCGAACCAGTCGTTCATAACCCATTCCGGTATCTACATGGCGCGCGGGTAATTGTTGCAGACTTCCGTTTTTTAAGCGGTTGTATTGTATAAATACGTTGTTCCAAATTTCAATTACCTGCGGGTGATCGGCATTTACTAACGTTTTTCCGTTAAGGGCTTTGCGCTCTTCGGCACTGCGCATATCCACATGTATTTCGGTGCAGGGGCCGCAAGGTCCGGTATCGCCCATTTCCCAAAAATTATCTTTTTTGTTGCCCAACAAAATGCGCTCTTCGGCAATCCACTTTTTCCATTCGGCGGTGGCCTCGTCATCTTTCGGTAAGCCTTCTGCCGCATCGCCTTCAAAAACAGTTACATACAGCCGGTCAACAGGTATTTGAAATATTTTAGTCAGCAATTCCCAGCTCCATTCAATGGCTTCTTTTTTAAAATAACCCATGCCCGGTGCGGATGCTTCACTGCCAAAGCTCCAGTTGCCCAGCATTTCAAACATAGTATGATGATAAGTATCTACGCCTACTTCTTCCAAATCGTTGTGTTTGCCACTAACCCGAAGGCATTTTTGCGTATCTGCAATGCGGGGAAAAGGAGCTTGTTTGTTGCCCAAAAAATAATCTTTAAACTGGTTCATACCGGCATTGGTAAACATCAGCGTAGGATCGTTTTTTATAACAATAGGCGCAGAGCCCACTATTTGGTGCATTTTGCTTTGAAAGAAAGCTAAAAATTGAGAGCGTATTTCAGAACTGGTCATGATGGTTACAATAAACGGGTAAGTTTTGCTTTATAGTATATTTGCTTCAACCGCTTTTACGGGGAGCGCAAAGGTAACGAAAGGCAAGGAAGGCGGAATTGGGGTGAAGAATGACATTTTGATATTTGGCGTTAGATACTGGGGGGCAAAAAGTGTATGACGAACAATGATTTTGGAAAAGGGTAAAGAAATAAACGACTCAAAACTCTTTAAGGATTGCTCATCACTTTTCCCTCATCACTTGAGATGTAAATATGAAGAAAATAAAATATTTCTACAACACCCATACACTCCGTTACGAAAAGCTGGTAACGCCCCTGCGTGTAAAGCTGTTGCGGGTATTTAGTTTTCTTGCTGTTGCTTTTGTTACCTCCGTCATCATCTCTTATTTTGCCTTTCAATTTGTAGGTTCGCCATCCGAAAAAATATTGCGTGCGGAAAACGAACGCTTAAAATATCGATACCAGGATTTAGACCGCGAGGTGGACGAAATACAACAACAAATGAAAGAGTTGGAGAACAGAGATAATACTGTGTACCGCAGTATTTTTGAAGCCGACCCTATTCCCGACAGTGCCCGTGCGCAGGCAATAGACAGGCGAAAAGAAATAAAGAAAGTAGAAGGTATGCGGGATAACGAGTTGTTGCGCTCTATACAAACTTCGTTAAACACTCTGGGAAACCGAATTGAGGCTCAAAAAAAATCGTACGGAGAATTAAAGTTGCTGGTAAATAATAAAGAAAAGATTTTGGCGGCCACACCAGCCATACAACCTGTAAGTAACCAGGATTTAAACCGAATTGCATCTGGGTTTGGCTACCGGATAGACCCTATTTACAAAACGCCTAAAATGCACGCCGGGCTTGATTTTTCGGCGCCGCAGGGAACGCCCATATATGCTACAGCAGATGGCCGTGTAGCCACTTCCGGCCACAGCGATGGCGGCTACGGAAAGCACGTAATAATTAACCACGGTTATGGTTACGAAACGCTTTATGGACATATGGTGCGCATAAAAGCACGTAGCGGACAAAAAATTAAGCGCGGAGAAATTGTTGGCTATGTTGGCTCCACCGGAAAATCTACGGGCCCGCATTTGCATTACGAAGTGCATAAAAACGGCAGAAAGTTAGACCCGGTTTATTTTTTTTATAACGATTTAAGTCCGCAGCAGTTTAACGAATTGTTGAAAAGAGCAAAGGCGTCAAATCAGAGTTTAGATTAGGGTTTAAGGTTTGGGTTTTTTGCTGCGCAAGATCTGTTTCATAATTTTAAACGGCTTACAATTTAGTAACCCGATTGTTGATGCAGAACAGAAAGTACAAGAGTGCGACGCAACGGAAGTTGCTATGAAATGCTGATGCTGGTTTACAAAAAAACCTTTCAAAAAGGGGTGTAAACGTGTATATTGAAAAATTCAAAAACCCTTGAAAAAGGGTCTTTGGTAGTTTCGGTAAACCTTTCAAAAAGGGTAGAAAACGTATCTGTAAAGTCAAAATCAAATACGTGAGATATGTAATATAAAAGGTACACATTTCACACAATGCTATTGAGCTTGTACACTCGTAAGCTTTGTGAATTCGCGAACTTTTATCCCGTAAACCCGTATAGTTTTTAGCACCATGTCTGATCATCCACAAATAACATTCGATTTTTCCGGCGAGGAAGAAGTGCCACGGGAGCCGCTTTCGGGCAAACCGATAATAGCGCCTCAACCGCAACCAAAAAAAACACGTGGCAGACGAACCTTAAAGGAATTGGAAGATGAAATAGATAACGTGCAGGTGCCTGATAACGAAACCTTGTTTCAAAAACAATATTATACAATTGGCGAAGTGGCGCAAATGTTTGGCGTAAACACTTCGTTACTGCGTTATTGGGAAGGCGAATTTAACATGAGCCTGCGGAAAAACCGGAAAGGCGACCGCTTTTTTAGACCTGCAGAAATTAAGCTGCTGCAACAAATACACGACTTGCTACGCCGCCGTAAATTTACCATTGAAGGAGCTAAAGAATACTTGCACAGGCAAGTGGAGGAAGACAGCCGTTACGAAATGATACAATCTTTACAACGATTGAAAACATTTTTGCTGGAGTTAAAAGCTCATTTGTAAAGAGCCTTTTTTGCCTGTTTTGCTCCCTCTTAAAGTTTTAAATTTAACAAGTAGAACAGTTTTGCTACTGTTTGTCAGCTTAATTTTAAACCATGAAAAAGATCATCTTTGGCTTGATCCTTCTTATTTGTAATGGAGCCGTTTTTGCGCAAGCAGAAGTAATTAATGAAGGCGGAACAAAAACATTAAAAGGCTTTATTACAAAAGAGGAACTTGCTGCCGACGATGCCTTTCCGTGGTATGCGCAAAACCAAAAAGGTTACGTTCCGTATGCGGCGGCGGTAACGGCCTTAAAAGCTGAAAAAGATTCCATACACATTCTTGCCTTTGGGGGCACCTGGTGCGATGATACAAAGTCTGTTTTTCCAAAGTTTTTTGCTCTTACAGAAGCGGCAGAACTGGCGCCGGAACGCATAACTGTTATAGGTGTTGACCGCAATAAAAAAACGGTTCATCATTTATCGCAAGCATTTAATGTAACACTTGTTCCCACGTTTATTGTTTTAAAAAACGGAAAAGAAATTGGTCGCGTTGTTGAATATGGTAAGTTCGGCATGTTTGATAAAGAGCTTGGTCAAATTGTGGGCGGCAAATAAAGTTCCTACTTTCCCCTCGTTTTTTACGGTAAAATGGCTATGTCTTTTCCTTCTGCTGCAATATTAATTTCAGCGCTTTCCATTGTTTGTAAAATAAATAAATTAAGCTGTTGCTTAATGGCTGTAAACCGGCTCCATTCTATGGGTGCGGTAAAAAATTCAATAAAAACCACAAAGCTTTGCAGGCGAATGTCGGTAAACAAAACATTAGCGGTTTGCACCTCTTCTACTTTTGCTAAATAGCCTTTTATATCAGCAATAAGCGTCTCAATTTTTGCCGGCGAAGTTTTTAAATTGAGATTCAGGTTTAACTCACCACGTATTTGCGAGCGCAGCGAAATGTTGTCTAAAATACTATCTACCATTTGTTTGTTTGGCACAGTTACGTACGATTTGTCGGCGGTGCGAATGCGTGTGCTGCGCAATCCTATTCGTTCAACGTTGCCGGTATAACTTTGCACTTTCACCAGGTCGCCGGTAGTAAATGGTTTATCAAAAAAAATAACGAATGATGCAATCAGGTTTTCTAAACTTTCGCGAAGCGATAAAGCAAGGGCTGCACCCACAATACTTAAACCGGTAAGCAGGTTTCCTATTTTATAATTAAACGCAAAATGAATGATCATTAAAAAGCCAATTACGCCAAGAACTACTTTCAAAAGATCTTTAAAAAAAAGGATCAGTTGATTATCGCTTTGATCAATGGTAGCGGCAGCACGGCGTTCGAGCACGTTTGCAATAAAATCAATAATGCGTTGCAACAGCCAGATGAAGGTGGCAATTAATGAAATGGTACCAACAACCTGCACAATGCGCTGAAGCGAATACTTATAAATAACCACATTCAACAGGGGCGGAAAATGTAACCGGTACAGGGCAATAATGGCAACAAGAAGAGTAAGAAAAACGCTCAGCGGATGAATAATGAGTTCTACAAAACGCTGCTCATTAAAGGTTTTCCAGTTGCGGGTAAAAAGCCTGCAAACCAGCTTAACTATGTAGTGGGAAATAAATTTGTTCAGCAGAATAGCAAATAAAATAATGCCTGCTGTAACTAACCAGTCTTGAACCGTATTTCCTAAAAAAACGACTTCTAAAAAACGCTCCATTACCCAAACACTTTAGGCTAAATTAAAGCAATACGATTTATTGAAATTTAAATGAATAAATCTGTACCGAATCTTTACCCCGCGCAAAAAGCTTGGTGTTGCCAACAAGGTATTGGTTAAAAGATCCAAACTGGGATGGAAACTGGTATTGCTGCTGCATTATTAAATTAGCTGTATTAAAAAGAGCAATGCCGCCGTTTGTAAAGCCAATGATATTTTTATTGAAAACCGCAATGCTTTGCCAGTTGGGAACAACATGCTTTTTTTGAAACGTGCCAAAATAATCAAACTGCAAAACAGGGGCGCCGGCCGAAAAGAGATAAAGCGAATTATTTTGATCCCAAATTTTTTCGGGCACAAAAAACCCTTCAAAAAGGGTTCTGAAATCAGCGGTTTCCAACAACAAATCGCCCTTTTCTGATAGTTTTTTTAGCTTATTTTCCAGCGCATCAAAAATCCAAATATTATTATCGTACGAAAGCGCAGCGGCGCTGGCTTCTATAATGTTGTGCCGGCGCAAATCTAAAAGGCCGCGCACCGATAATTGTGCATCAAGCAATACAATGGTAGAAAAGTCTTTATAAAAAAGCAGCGGCCTTAACGGGTTCGACACATCAAAAGAATAGAGCTTTCCAAAGCGGCGAACGTTGTTATATGCCGCCACCGAATCGCCATCGGCGTTGTATTTCTTCAAGCCGTCGGCTGGTGTTAAAAGGTATAAATTTTCCAGGTTATCTACCGCTATTTCGGCTGCAGCAATGGGAATGGTTTTAAGCAACCGAAGGCTTGTATCCTGCTGCGCAAAACAAAAACAAGTGCTTACAAAAAACATTGAAAAAAGGGTAGCTGTTTTGTTCATGGCTTGCGTATAATTTTATTTTCCTGTCCTGTGTACGATTTTAATTCCATGTTTTCTCCATCGAACACGGCGTAGGTAAAATATTGAATCCAGTCGCCGAGGTTTATGTACCGGCTTTCGTTATTCAGACGATAATCAACCGGCAGGTGTCTATGTCCAAATACAAAATAATTTACCGGCTGCTTTTTTGCCACTTCCTTGCTGTAAATCATCAGCCATTCCCGCTCTTCGCCTAAAAATGTTTCTTCGGTGCTGCCTGTTTTTGCGCGGCTCTTTTTACTAAAATAATCGGCCACGCCAATACCAATTTGCGGCGGTACCAAACCAAACAGCCATTGGCAAAAGGGGTTTCGAAACACCCTTTTTAAAGCTTTGTACCTGCCATCGCCAGGTCCTAAACCATCGCCGTGTGCAATATGAAATTGCTTGTTGTTGAATGTAAAATCTTTTTGCTCAAAATAAACCGGAATGTTTAATTCTGTTTCGAAATACGAGCGCATCCACATATCGTGGTTGCCCACAAAAAGATGAATGGCAATGCCGCTGTCGGTAAGCTCGGCTAACTTTCCAAGCAGGCGAACATACCCTTTTGGAACAACTTTATTGTATTCGTACCAAAAGTCAAACACATCGCCCACAATAAAAATGGCAAACGCGTTAGTTTTAATGTCATCTAAAAAACGAACAATGAGTTTTTCACGTTCCAAACTCGCAGCGGCATTGGGCGCGCCTAAGTGAAAATCGGAAAGAAAATATATTTTTTTACCGGCAGGAATGTGCATGGATCAAAAATCTTGTTTAGAAATACCGGATTTGTTGCTGCAAAATTAAATTTAGCCATTCTCCTCCAAATCATCAATCAAAAAGCAATAAACCTGATTTGGGCCATGAACGCCAACCACCAATGTTTTTTCTATATCTGCCGTGCGGCTTGGCCCGCTGGCAAACGTAAGTAAAGAGGGAAGCATGGTGCCATATTGTTGTTTCACCCTTTCCAGCGCATCTTTAATATCGTACACCAGTTGCGAAGTGTAAGCAATGCAAATGTGAACCGGCGCATACACAGAAGTAAGCCGGCCGCTATTGTGAGCGCTTAACACCAAGCTTCCGGTTCGGGCTACCAGCGCTTCGCAACCTGTAATTGATGCGTCGCAGCTTATGAGGTCATCGGTAATCCATTTGTCGGGGATCCTGTTTTTCCATTTATCCCACATGCAATAAATTTTTGTCCATTGTTGTTGATCGCACAAAAGGTTTAGTTGTTCTTCTGCTTCTTGTGCAGTGCTGCAAAAAGCAAATTTTCCCTGCAATTGTGTAAACTGTTCGGCAAATTCTACCACTATATCCTGCTGTAGTGGCTGAAAAACTGGAGAGGCGCCTTCGCTTTCTGGAAAAGGAAGCCGCGTTGAATGGATCAACGCGGCTCTTATTTTTTTCAATATTTTGTTTCGTGCCTCCGAACTCATGATGCAGCCGGTTGCGGGGTTAATACGCCGGGGTCGTACGGAGGAACACCTTCGCTTATGCCTCCAACGGGCTGTTCCAGCTCTTCTTCTTCGCCCAACAGCTTTTTCTCTTCAAACGGGCGCTTACCAATCAGGTCTTCTACATCGCTTTGAAAAAGAACTTCTTTGGTTAAAAGGGCTTCGGCTAATTTTTCTACATCGGCTCTTTTTTCTCTTAAAAGCTCTTTTGTTCTTTCGTAAGCACTGTCAATAACGCTTCTTACTTCATCATCAATCATGCGGGCGGTTTCTTCGGAGTAGGGTTTTGTAAACGTTTGTTCGGCCTGCGGATCGTAATAACTAATATTTCCTACTTTGGAGCTCATGCCATACACTGTTACCATTGCGTTTGCAATGCGTGTAATTTGCTGTAAGTCGTTTTGAGCCCCTGTAGAAATTTTACCAAAAAAGATCTCTTCACTTGCCCGGCCGCCTAATGTCATACAAATCTGGTCGTTTAACTGATCGGTATTATACAGGTATTGTTCTTTTGGCGTGTACTGTGCATAACCCAAAGCGGCTGTACCTCTTGGCACAATAGTAACTTTTAACAGTGGGTAGGCATGCTCCAGGTACCAGCCGCAAATAGCATGACCGGCTTCGTGAAAAGCAATAATGCGCTTTTCTTCGGGAGAAATAATTTTGTTCTTTTTTTCCAGTCCGCCAATAACCCTATCCACTGCATCTTGAAAATCGGACATATCAACTGCTGCCTTGCCTTTACGTGCGGCAATTAGTGCTGCTTCGTTACATACGTTGGCAATATCGGCACCGGCAAAGCCCGGCGTTTGTTCGGCAATCTTATGGATATCTAGCTTTTCCGACACTTTTATAGGTAGCAAGTGTACTTTAAAGATAGCTTCCCTGCCTTTTAAATCAGGCTTGTCAATGGTTATCTGTCGGTCGAAACGCCCGGGGCGCAGCAGCGCTGTATCCAACACATCGGGGCGGTTGGTGGCAGCTAAAACAATAATGCCGCTTTCGCCGCTAAAGCCATCCATTTCTACCAATAACTGGTTTAAGGTGCTTTCCCGCTCATCGTTGCTCATCATCATGTTTTTACCGCGGGCACGCCCAATGGCATCTATCTCATCAATAAAAATAATACAAGGTGCTTTTTCACGGGCTTGTTTAAATAAATCGCGCACGCGGCTGGCACCTACGCCAACAAACATTTCCACAAAATCAGATCCGCTCAGGCTAAAAAACGGAACCTGGGCTTCGCCGGCCATGGCTTTGGCAAGCAAGGTTTTACCCGTTCCCGGAGGGCCGATCAGCAAAGCGCCTTTCGGAATCTTTCCGCCTAAAGCAGTATACTTTTTTGGGCTTTTTAAAAAATCAACAATTTCCATTACCTCTACTTTGGCTTCGTCTAAACCGGCAACATCGGAGAAAGTGATGTTTACTTTTGTGCCTTTATCAAAAAGAGTTGCTTTTGATTTTCCAATGCTGAAAATACCACCGGGTCCGCCGGCAGCGCCTGCGCCGCCGCCCATTTTACGCATCAGCAAAATCCAAACGGCAATAAATATCAGTAATGGTAAAATAAACTGAGAGAACTGGCCTAAGTAATTGGTTTCGGCCTTTGATGTGCCTACTTTTTGTACAGCCGGATTTTTTTCGTAAAAAGCGCGTTCATCGGCTTTCCAAGAATCTACCGATGCAATGGGAAAATAAGTGTGTGCTTCATCGGTAGCTTTTAAGTTTTTGCCAACTTTTCCTTCGTATTTTGGCAAGGCTTGATCTTTAAGCTGTACGCGTACAATATTGCGGTTAGATATGGTGGTGTATTTGGCTACATCGCCTGCCTGCAACATTTGCTCAAACTGGTTTTGATCGATAGGAGTAGAACTGGAGCCAAATGACGGCAGCATTTGAAAACCAATTAAAACGGCAAAAATAACAGCGTAAACCCAGTAAATGCTAAAGCGAGGACCCTTTTTTGGACCTTCTCCATTGTCATCGGGACGGGTAGAAAATTTTGGAAGTTTGGGCTTATTATCTTGCTTATATGGTTCTTGTGACATTTGTTTCTTTAAATAATAATGTGAAAGCTGCTAAATAATGGATTTTTAACGAGAAAAGAAGGGCTGCTGTGCTATTTAACAATAAAGTTTGCTAATCGTTGTGTTCGTCCAGGGCAGCATCGCTCCACATTTCTTCCAGTTTGTAAAACTTCCGGGTGTCTGGCAGCATAACGTGCACTACAATGTTTACGTAGTCTATTAAAACCCATTGAAGGGTTTGTTTTCCTTCATGATGGAAAGGGGTGTCGTCGCATTTAATTTTCACCTCATCCATGATATTGTCCGCAATAGCCCGCACCTGCGGTTGATTGCTGGCCTGGCAAACAATAAAAAAATCAGCTACGGCTTCAGGAATTTTGCGCATGTCAAGTGAAACTATCTCTTCGCCTTTTTTTTCCTGAATGGCTTTTATAATGGTTTTAAATAACTTAGAGTTGCGGGTTAACCGGGTAATACTTTTTTTTCTGCTTGATAAAACATCTAAACGTTCCAAATACACGTGAATTTATAATTAAAAAATAAGTGCAGCTCATTAAAAAGTTGAGCGGGCAAAGTAGTTTTAGCTTTGTTTCAAAAATAAGAACAATTTGACACCTGCTTTGAAAACTATTGGTCAAACTTTTATTGAATTACAAACAGTGGATAGCACCAACAACTATGCCACCGCACTGCTACATGAAGGTATGGCACAGCATGGTACTGTAGTGTTTGCACACCATCAAACCGCAGGGCGCGGGCAGCGCAGCAAAAGCTGGTTTACCGGTGCCGCAAATAACCTGGCCATGAGCGTTGTGGTACAGCCTTCAGGCTTGCCCCTTTCGCAAATGTTTTTGTTGAGCATGGCCACTGCTGTAGGTGTGTGGCGGTTTTTTAGCCGGCACGCGGGCCTGCAAACAAAAGTTAAATGGCCAAACGATTTGTATTGGAATGACAGAAAGGCAGGCGGTATTTTAATTGAAAACAGCATTTCGGGCACCGAATGGAAGTACGCAATTGTGGGTATTGGTATAAACATAAACGAACCCTATTTTGTGGGTTTTGAAGACAAGGCCGTTTCGCTACAACAAATTACCGGTAAGCAATACAATGTGGTAACTATGGCAAAAAGCCTTTGCCAATATTTAGAAGAAGCTTTTACTATTTTAAACACCAACAAAGGAGCGCTTATAGCCGAATACGGGCAGCAGCTTTATAAAAAGAACAGCGTAGTGCGTTTGAAAAAAGGGTCCCGGGTATTTGAAACCTTTATAAAAGGGGTAAATACCGAGGGGCAGCTAATTACAGGGCAGGTGGTGGAAGAGCTTTTTAGTGTAGGCGAAGTAGAATGGTTGATTTAATTGCTTCTGGCAAACTTTTCGGCAACATAGCAACGGGCTTCGTATTGCAACAGCAGTTGATTATTAATGGAAAAATAAGCTTTAAGCGTTTGGCCAGAACCCTGCGTGTAAAACTCGATCACTCCATCACCACCTGTTTTATAATGGGTATACTGCATTAAATGTTCTAATAAAGGGTTGTTAGCGGCTCGTTCAACGGCAATTTTTCCATCGCCTTTAAAAATTACCCGGGCGTTGTTGGCGGCACTTACAGAAGTTGTAATTATGCGGCCACCGGTATCTTCAATGCGTTCTTGCAAAAGCCATTTTCCTACTACAGTATTGGAGTCTTTTTCTTTTGTACAGCTTAGCGCTAAAACCATCAGCAGCAGAGGTAAAAGGTGTTTCATTGGAATAAGGGATTAAAGCGCCAAACTACTCCAATGCTTTCTTATTTCAAAATTTCTGCTGCATGCACCTTGCTCCTGGGCTTTTTAAATATTTTTTCAATAATGCCGCTTTCGTTTATCACAAACGTAGTGCGGTGCAGCCCCATATATTTGCGGCCGTACAGGTTTTTTTCGCCCCAAACGCCGTAACTATTAATAATGGTATGATCAGGATCGGCAATTAAAGAAAACGGAAGGCTAAACTTGCCGGCAAATTTTTGATGGCTTTCAACATTGTTTGGGCTGATGCCAATTACGGCGTAGCCCTTTTCGGATAGTTCTTGAAAATGGTCGCGGAGGTTGCAGGCCTGCACCGTGCAGGTGGGCGTGTCGTCTTCGGGATAAAAATAAACCACTACTTTTTTACCTTTGAAGTGAGTCAACGAAACTTCCATTCCTTGTTGGTCAAAACCTTTAAAAAAGGGTGCTTCCTCGCCAGGTTGTAAGTGTGTGGCCATGCTGGTTTTTTGTTTTTGGTGAGATTAGATGCTTTGTTAAACAAAGTCTTTCCTGGTTATTATCTGCGTAAAGTCCAGGTTTTGGTGGTTTTGTTTCCTGCGATATCTTCCACTGTAATTGTTAGCTCATGTGCGCCGCGGGAAAACTTTTCATCAAAGGAGTAAATCCAGGTTCGGCCGCCATTATTGGTAAACCGAAGCCAGGCTCCATCCAGTTCGGCCCGAAAGCTTTTAATACCAAAATTATCGGTTGGTGTAAAAACAATGCGGCTGCTTTTGCTTACATCTTGCGGCGGCGTGTTAATTACCGGCGGTTTATCATCTACCAAAACCTCAAAAGTTCCAAACTGACGAAACTTTGCCGAAACCCAATCGCCGTTCCATACCCCTTTTTCAACTGTTTTCCGGGTGCCTGCTATGCTTTGAATAATAACTTTATTTCTTAGGTTTTCGGGCACGGCAGCTTTTATACGCACCGTTATCCCTTCGTGAGCCGGAATGGAAGGGGGCACAAAACTATGTAGCACAGAAAGGGGCGAAGGTGTTTTTTTGTATTGAACATAAACCGTATCGTACACCGACCGTTCGGTTGTAAAAGCTTCAAAACCATCTTCTTCAAACACATTTACGTAATTAGGCACCAGTTTGGTAATGCCGGCGGCAGATTGTGGCTTGTGCAGTGCCGCATCGTATTGCACAGAAAACCGTAAAACCGAAAGGTTTTGAGCGGCATCGCACACTTCTATTTTTACCGAATGCGGCGCACCATCAGACAAGTCTAAAACGCCATTGCTAACGGTAGGCGTGTACACGCCGCTTTCATCTCCCGGCATGCGCGATAAATGCTGAACCCAGGGACCTCCGCTGTATTTGTAGCGATAATCGGTTTGTGCGTTAAAGTAGCGCGTTTTATCGTAATTAATATCGTCTAATATAAAAGCAGATTGAAGCTCATCATCTAAAAAAATGCGGGCGCTGTAAATACCATTTGGGTTGGCAGAGGCGGTAAACCTGTCCACGGCACCAATAGCAAAGCTTATTTTATCGGTTCCTACTTTTATGCTGTTCGATTGCAGCAAACGATAGGCTGAGCCGGTTTTTGTCAGGGCTAACAGTTGGGGCGTTTGGGCGTACGTGCTTCGGTTTCTATCGTACAGCGCCAGGCGGGTTAGGCTTGGCGGCACCGCATCGGCAATGGGAAATTGAAACAATAGCGGGTTTAGGCAATTATCGGTTTTCGTATCTCTTATTTCAAAGTGCACGTGCGGGCCGGCCGAGCCGCCGGTGTTTCCGCTATAGGCAAAAAACTGGCCTTTTTGCAAAGGAAACAAGTGGGGGGGAACGGTTAATTCAACCGCCCAGGATTGCTTTAGGTATTGCTGATTTTTTACCCAACTTTCCAGCGCCGGCATAAACGCGTTTAAGTGTGCATATAACGTAGTAAAACCATTGGGATGGTTAATGTAAACGGCGCGGCCAAAGCCGCCGGGTTCTATTTTAATTCGGGCCACATAGCCTTCTGCCGCTGCATGAACGGGCAAATTTTCGCGTTGTTGTGTGCGAATATCCAGGCCCATATGCCAGTGGTTGTTGCGGAGTTCGCCAAAGTTGGCCACCAGCTCCATTTTTATGTTTAACGGATTTCTAAAATATCCTTTTGGATATGTTTTTTGCTGCGCTTGTACCGAACTAGCCAAAACACAAGCAATTATCAATACTGTTGCAATAACTCTGTTCTTCATAGCCAACCATTCTTTAAAAAGCCAAAGTAACCAAACAATTATTTAGCTGCGCTTTCTAAACCGTTAAACTTGGGGCAACAAAACCTTTACAAAAGGGTAATGTAAAGGTGGCAGCGTCCTTTTATAAACAGTTTTTCGGTGGGGCAGCTTTCCAGCAATTTTTAATAGCAATATTAATATGGACTTTATTTCCACATGTACACCAGTTTGGGGCGTGCTTTGGCTAAATAATAATCTTTTTAAAGCTAAAATGCCTGGGTACGATATTTTATAATAGTATAGTACTGCATAGCAGATTATTCAATTTTTCAACTTAAAAAAATAAAATTATGGCACGTCCAGGTATTGGTTCTTTGCTTTTGGCAGGCGCCGCAGCATTTGGTTTGTACAAATATTCCAAAATGAGTCAGCAGGAAAAAGACGAATTGGTAAACAAAGGTAAAAAGCTGTTTGATGAAAATGTGCCTGAGAATATAAAAGGCATGTTTGGTAAAAAAGAAGGCGAGCAGGCAAATGCCAGCAACAATTCTCCAAATGTGTATACAGAAGGTGTTTAGAAGTTGCTGTTTAAAATAGTAAAGGGTTGCCAGGCAACCCTTTTTTCATGCTTTCAATTTAAATAAGAGCCGTTCTTTTTATAAATTCTTCCGGCTACAATACTGCTTTTTACTACATTTGCAACCCGGGTGCTGCCCGGTTTTTTTGTGCCCGGTAGGTTATGCAACAGTTTACAGGTTGGCAAACTTCCATTTGTAAACTTCTAAACGCTTTAACGGGATAAACTTTTCAAACAATGCCTAAAGATACTTCCATAAAGTCCGTGTTAATTATTGGTTCAGGTCCTATTGTAATTGGCCAAGGTTGCGAGTTCGATTATTCGGGGACGCAGGCTGCGCGAAGCTTACAGGAGGAAGGAATAAGGGTTGTTTTAATAAACAGCAATCCGGCTACCATAATGACCGACCCAATGATGGCAGAAAAAGTGTACCTATTGCCCTTAACGGTGGAAAGCATAGAACAAATACTGGAAGAAAACCAAATAGATGCGGTGCTGCCTACAATGGGTGGACAAACAGCATTAAACCTGGCAAAAGAAGCAGAAGACCTGGGCATTTGGGAAAAATACAGCATAAAACTTATTGGGGTAGATATTAAAGCCATTGATAAAGCCGAAGACCGTGAGAAATTCCGGCAGTGGATGATTCAACTGGGCGTACCCGTGGCTCCGGCACAAACCGCCAACTCGTTCTTAGAAGGGAAAGAGTTTGCGCAAAACATTGGTTTTCCGCTTGTTATTCGTCCCTCTTTTACATTGGGTGGCTCAGGCGGAAGTTTAGTGTATGAAAAAGATGAGTTAGACGATGCCCTTACAAGAGGTTTGAAGGCATCGCCTATACACGAAGTATTAGTAGAAAAAGCGTTGTTGGGCTGGAAAGAATTTGAGCTTGAATTACTGAAGGACAAAGCCGACAACGTGGTAATTATTTGCACTGTTGAAAATTTCGATCCGATGGGCGTGCATACCGGCGACTCTATTACTGTGGCGCCTGCCATGACGCTAAGCGATACCGCTTTTCAGTTAATGCGCAATACCGCCATTGCCATGATGCGCGACCTGGGCAACTTTGCCGGCGGCTGCAACGTGCAGTTTTCGCTAAACCCTGAAACAGAAGAGCTTATTGCCATAGAAATTAATCCGCGGGTCAGCCGTTCGTCTGCTTTAGCCTCCAAAGCAACCGGTTATCCTATTGCAAAAATTGCGGCCAAGTTAGCCATTGGTTATACATTATCCGAACTTCAAAACCCAATTATTAAGGAAACATCGGCTTATTTTGAACCAGCACTGGATTATGTAATTGTAAAAATTCCCCGGTGGAATTTTGATAAGTTCAAGGGCGCCGATGATACCCTTGGTTTGCAAATGAAAAGTGTTGGCGAAGTAATGGCCATTGGTCGAAGCTTTACGGAAGCTGTTCAAAAGGCCTGTCAAAGTTTGGAAAACAATGCTGTTGGACTGGGTTATTACGGACGGAGCCAAATGCACGCCGAAGAATTGCTGGAGTATATAAAAATTCCGAAATGGGATCGCATTTTTAGGATAAAAGATGCCATAATGCTTGGTGTAAGCGTAAATACAGTAGCAAAAGTTACGGGTATTGATCGCTGGTTTCTGTACGAAATTCAAAAAATTTGCATCCTCGAAAAAGAACTTGGTAATTACTGGTTGGAAGAACTGCCACTAAACTTATTGAGAAAAGCAAAAGTACACGGTTTTGGCGACGAGCAAATTGCACGTATAATTCAAGGTGGAAGCGAAGAAGAAGTGTATGAAAAGCGAAAAGCCGCCGGCATTATACGCACCTACAAAATGGTAGATACCTGCAGTGCTGAGTTTGAAGCAAAAACCCCTTACTTCTATTCTACTTTTGAAGAAGGAAACAGCAACGAAAGCATTGTTAGCAATAAAAAGAAAATTATTGTTTTAGGCAGCGGACCTAACCGCATTGGGCAAGGAATAGAATTTGACTACTGCTGTGTGCATGGTTTGCTGGCTATTAAAGAGTGCGGCTACGAAGCCATTATGGTTAATTGCAATCCTGAAACCGTTTCTACCGATTTTGACATAGCTGATAAACTTTATTTTGAACCGGTTTATTGGGAGCACCTTTGGGAAATTGTAGAACACGAAAAGCCCGATGGAGTAATTGTACAATTAGGCGGACAAACCGCATTAAAACTGGCCAAAAAACTTCACGAAAAGGGTATTAAAATCGTTGGCACTTCGTTCGACAACATGGACATTGCCGAGGACAGAGGCCGCTTTAGCGATTTATTAAAGGAATTGGAAATACCTTACCCCGAATACGGAACTGCATATAACGTAGATGATGCCATAAAAGTAGCCAAAAAAGTAGGTTTTCCGGTATTGGTGCGCCCCAGTTATGTATTGGGCGGCCAGCGCATGCGCATTGTATTGAATGATGAAGAGTTGGAAAAAGCCGTTATTTCCCTTTTAAAGCACATCCCCGATAACAAGATTTTAATTGACCATTTTTTAGATCGCTGCCAGGAAGCGGAAATTGATGCCATTTTCGATGGAACCAATTTTCATGTAATGGGCGTAATGGAGCACATAGAACCCGCAGGCATACACAGCGGCGATAGCAATGCGGTGTTGCCTGCGTTTAATTTAACCCCATTAGTAGTTACAACAATGGAGCATTGTGCCGAAAAAATTGCACGGGCTTTAAACATTAAAGGACTCATTAATATACAATTTGCCATTAAAAACGGCGAAGTGTTTGTAATTGAAGCAAACCCCCGCGCCAGCCGCACAACGCCTTTTATTGCAAAGGCTTATGGCATTCCATACTTAAATATTGCCACTAAAGTTATGCTTGGCAAAAACATGCTGACTGATTTTACCTATGAAAAGAAGCTTAAAGGTTTTGCTATTAAAGAGCCCGTGTTTTCGTTTAACAAATTTCCGGGCGTAAATAAAGAGTTGGGGCCCGAAATGAAGAGTACCGGTGAAGCAATCCGCTTTATTAAAGATTTGCGCGACCCGTATTTCAGGCAATTATATAAGGAAAGAAGTATGTTTTTGAGTAAATAAGCGTTCATTCAGGCCACTGTCTTCCGGTGCGGGAAGCTTAGTTTTGAAAAGCTTTGCCTGATTCAGTTAAATGTCTCTCAATTAGGTTTTAAAGTGTTTTGCGATTTTAAGCCAAAACTAATGTTTTCCGTTTTGTGTGTTACCCCGGCGCACTCCAATTTTATTCGGTAATTAAAAAGTACCCTTTTTTAAAGGTTTTTATAGTTTCTTTTTTCTTTCTTTTAGAATAGAGGGAAAGAAAAAAATGAATTTTTGCTATAATCAGCCTAGCAAATCCTAATAGTTTTTCATTTGCAGCAAAAAAAAGGCCTGCCCTAAAAAGGGCCGGCCGTTGCTAACCTATGAAAAACACCAGCTTCAAATATAGATGAATTTGGGGTTTTATGGCAACTGGCCTTTATTTCTTTTGGGTAAACGGTCGTTGCGGTTTTGCATCCGCTCCTGGCGAAGCTGTTTTACTTCGTTTACAAAATCGTGTTCGTATTTAAATACATCGTTACTGCGTTTTTCGCCCATTATTGGCTTAAACTGGTTTCGGTACCTGATGCGCAGGTCCACAACTTTTTGTTGCAGCACTAATTTATCGCCTTTAAAAGCCTGGTTTGTTTGGCGCAGCTCGTTAAAATAATCTAAGAAAACAGGGGTAAACTTATCGGCTTGATTGGAAGAAAGATTCAGGCGTTTTTGAATGTATTCGGTCATGCGCTCCCGGATTTTGTCGTTGCTGCGGCCGTCATCGTCCTGGCTAAACGCAGTAGCGCCAAGTATCAGAAAGCTAAAAAGGTATAAAAAACGTTTCATAGTATAGTTGTTTTCAGAGGAGGCAAATAAAATGTCTTAATTAATAATCAGCAGTTCTTCGTCGTCAGTAGGCACTGCGGCCAAAAAATCGTCTAACTCGTCGGTAGATACATCTTTAAGTAAGATTCGTGCTTCGGCTACCCTTGCAGGTGTTTGCAGCCCGGTGCCGTTGGCAGTAACTTCGGCATTTTTTATAAACTCTTCTAAATCCTGGTCGCTTACGCTTTTTAGGTTTTTTGCCACCCAGGTGTTAGCTTCTGTGGTAGTGCTGTTGTTTTTGCCACCGGTAAAGTAAGCAATAGAACTAAGCGCAATTAAGCCAATAACAGCCGCCGCAACAGCCATTCGTTGAAAGCCGCCAAACCTCATAGATATCACCTTTGATTTTGGCGCTACTTTCGCCAGCATCTGAGTTTCAAAGCTTTCAAAGTATCCTTCAGGGGTTTTGTATGGGTTTTTGCGTTCAAGGGAAAGTATTGACGGCAACTCTTCGTTGCCAATCAATACCGGAATTTCGTTTACAAGGGAAGAAAAGTAATTTTCGGGTACGGATTGAGGCATTTTCTTTGAACAAGATGCCAAAAGGGGCGATAATTGAATAAGCTCTTCAGCTGCTGAGCCCCAGTTGTTTTCATTAATTTTCAATAGTACAGAAAGAGCAAAGTTTTCAAAATAACCATCGGGTACGCTAAAAACGGGCTTTTTCACAGGAGGTAAGGTGCTTTTCAGCGCTTGTAATTCGTGTTGTATGGTAGGGTAGGTATTCATTATCGAGGTTTCAGACGTGGAATCAGGCAAAAGGTTTAATGGTTGAGCATATAATCTTCTACTTTTTTTACCGCGTGGTGGTAGCTTGCTTTTAAAGCACCTTCGCTGGTTTCCAGTACACGGCTCATTTCTTCGTAAGGCATTTCGTCGTAATAACGCAGGTTAAATACGGTTCGTTGTTTATCGGGCAGTTGCTGAATGGCCAATTGCAGTTTCCATTCTATTTTGCTTGCATCAAAATGGCGGTCGGCTTTAATTTTATTGCTTAAACCACTTTCCACATCGCTAAGGCTTACGGCAGACCGTTTTTTTTGTCCCTCTAAAAAGGTTAGGGATTCGTTAGTAGCTATCCGGTACAGCCAGGTGTACAGTTGCGCCTCTTCTTTAAAGTTTTCCAGTGCGTTCCAAACCCTGATAAATACATTTTGTAAAATATCGTTAGCATCATCGTGGTCAACCACCATGCGGCGAACGTGCCAGTATAAGCGCTCCTGGTATTTTTTTATAATGGTTGTATAAGCCCGCTCTTTTGTAGCCGGGTTTCTAAATTGAACCAGCAATTCTGCATCTTCTTGTTGGGTTAACGCCATGAACTAATATTTAAGCTAATGTTGGACATAGGATTTTGTTGGCGGCAAAGATAATTTTAAGACCTGAACTTTTATGTACTTATCGTGTCTATTTGCCCAAGGCGAGTCTCCATGGAATGAGGTGCATTCGTATGTTAGCAGATAGAATTAATAAAACAGCCTGCGTTAACCACAGGCTGTTTACAATGTTTTTATCAAAAGCTTAGCCTTTTCTACCCAGTACTTTTTCTGCTGCAGAAATAATATCGGGCACATCCAACCCATATTTTTTTAATAACTCTTCGGGTGTTCCGCTTTCGCCAAACGTATCTTTTGTACCTACATATTCAATGGGCACCGGAAAGTTTTTAGCAGCCACTTGTGCAACCGCATCCCCTAATCCTCCAATAATATTATGTTCTTCTACCGTTACAGCGCAACGGGTTTTACGCAGCGAAGTCAATATCGCTTCTTCATCAAGCGGTTTTATTGTATGTATATTAATCACTTCTACACTTAATCCTTTTTCTTCTAATGCTATACCGGCTTGAATGGCGTTCCAAACCATGTGGCCGCAGGCAAAAATGCTTACATCTGTTCCTTGCGAAAAGTGTTGCGCTTTACCTATTACAAAATCTTCGGCTTTGGTAAACATGGGCCAAGATGGGCGCCCAAAACGTAGGTAAACCGGGCCGTGATAATCGGCAATGGCAATGGTTGCTGCTTTTGTCTGGGCGTAATCGCAGGGAACAATTACGGTCATGTGCGGCATCATTTTCATTAAGCCAATATCTTCTAAAATCTGGTGCGTGGCGCCGTCTTCGCCCAAGGTTAAGCCGGCATGTGAAGCACAGATTTTTACGTTTTTGCGGCTATACGCTACACTTTGCCGTATTTGATCGTACACACGCCCGGTAGAAAAATTAGCGAAGGTGGTGGTGTATGGAATTTTTCCGCCAATTGTCAGTCCGGCTGCTATGCCAATCATATTGGCTTCGGCAATGCCTACCTGTACAAAGCGTTCCGGAAATTCTTTGATAAATGGGTGTAGTTTTAAAGAGCCAGCAAGGTCAGCGGTTAGCGCCACTACGTCTTTATTGGTTCGGGCCACTTCCACAATGCCATCGCCAAAGCCACTTCGCGTGTCTTTTTTTCCGGTTGACTGAATGTTTTTTAGCATGAGCACAAAAGTAATGAGAAATGAGTGATGAGGAATGAGGAAAGAGGGGCGGAGAATTAGTAATTGGGAATTAGTTGGCCGTTTTGGAGCTAATGGCACTGTTATATTTAAAAAACCTTACTGCAATTTGAAATCATAGCAAGAAAGTTGATTTTCAGATTCTTTAAGAAACCTTTCAAAAAGGGTACCTTAAATAATATCGGGAAACCAGCAATAACACAACCTGCAAAATCTTAAGTTCCTAATTCTCAGTTCGTCATTTAATTCAGTTGCGACGGAACCGAAGTGAACACCTGTTCGTCTTCTTTTAATTTTATTTCCCATTTCCAGGCAGTGTCCATCATATCGTCTATTGAGTACTTTGGGTTCCAGCCAAGCTCTGATTTTGCTTTATCGTTATTAGCATAAATGGCTACCACATCGCCGGCGCGGCGCGGGCCAAGTTCATAATTCAGCTTTTTGCCGCTTACTTTTTCAAAGGCTTTAATAGCTTCTAATACTGTTACACCGTTGCCGGTGCCCAAATTAAACACTTCGCAACCAAGCTTGTTTTTTGCTTGTGCCAGGTAATGTATAGCCAGCGTGTGCGCATGCGCAATATCGCTTACATGAATAAAATCCCGTACACAACTTCCATCCCTTGTTGGATAATCGGTTCCAAACACAATCATTTTGGGCAGTTTCCCAATAGCGGTTTGAGTAATGGCCGGTACTAAGTTTTGGGGTTTTCCAATGGGCATTTCGCCAATTAATATAGAATGGTGAGCGCCTACCGGGTTAAAATACCGTAATAAAATGCACTCCGTACCATTTTCTTTTTGAAAATCTTCTATAATGCGTTCGCACATTTGCTTGGTGGCGCCGTACGGCGATTCGGCAGGTTTTTGAGGTGTTTCTTCTGTTACAATTGCGTTATCGGGGTTGCCATAAACGTTGCACGAAGAAGAAAACACAAACCACGGAACCTGAAACTCCTGAACACATTTTAGCAGGTTTATTAAAGAAGATAAATTGTTTTGATAATACATCAGCGGCTTTTGAACCGACTCGCCAACGGCTTTAAAAGCAGCAAAATGAATGATGCCTTTTATATCCCGGTTTTCCTGGAAAATTGCAAAGGTTTCATCAAAATTGCATAAATCTACTTTGTAGTTTTTTACTGGCCGGCCGGTGATTTTTTCTACCCCTTTTAAAATGCTTTCGTTCGATCGGGAGTTATCATCTACACAAACTACGTCGTATCCATTTTCTATTAAATCAACAATGGTATGCGAACCAATATAGCCGCAGCCGCCGGTAACTAATATTTTTGCCATGATGTTTTCTTAATGCTACAAAACTCGGGTTTTATAATTAGAGGGTGCTTTAAAAAAAATTACAACGTGTTTAACACCTAAAAAACCTTTAAAAAAGGGTATTTTTTCAAGCTTTATGAAATATTTTTTGTTTTTAAAAAGGCTTCAAAAAGGGGTTAAA
>JBBSRB010000027.1:0-26175 GCA_038243445.1 Chitinophagales bacterium
ACCGGGTACAGTTTCCAATGATTTTGTAATGAACCTTGATTTGGCACCAACCCTTTTACATGCAGCCGGAGTAACCATTCCAAAAGATATGCAGGGTAAATCGTTTTTGCCGGTGGTAACCAAAAAAGGGAAAGGCCGCAATGCAATGTATTATCATTATTACGAGAACGGCGAGCATTCCGTATCACCTCATTTTGGCATCCGTACCAACCGTTATAAGCTTATTCGTTTTTATAAAAGAGTGGAAAGCTGGGAACTCTATGACCTGCAAAAAGACCCAAATGAAATGAATAATCTTTATGGAAAAAAAGGTTATGAAAAGATTACAACGGAATTAAAAAAACAGCTCAATGGATTGATTAATGAATACGAAGATGAGGAGGCAAAGAAAATAGTATCGGATAACAAATTGCATAACGATAAAAAAAGATTTTAAAATATTTTTTAATTAGTAGTAATGAAAATATAACTCCTTCCTTCGGACAACAAGTTTTGAAAATGTATGATTAAACCTTCACGCCAATAATTTTATACTCGTGAAAAAATATTTTTTGCTATTTTTTGCTACTTCTTTAGCCTTTTTGCTTCATGCGCAGCAGCGGCCCAACATCATTTTATTTTTGGTAGATGACATGGGCTGGATGGATACTTCGGTCCCTTTTGGAGATAGTGTAATGCTCTTAAACAAACGCTATCACACACCGAATATGGAACGGTTGGCAAGGGAGGGAATGAAATTTACAGCTGCTTATGCTACGCCGGTTTGCACACCCACCAGAGTAAGTTTATTAACCGGCATGAATGCGGCACACCATGGAGTTACCAACTGGACATCGCCACGGAAAAATAGTAATACCGATAATGCAGATGAGCAGATGTTACAAGCGCCCTGGAACATCAATGGTTTAAGTTCTGTTGCCGGGATAGAAAAAACAGTGTATGCTATAACCTATCCGCAGTTACTGAAAGACGCAGGTTATTTTACCATTCATGCTGGAAAAGCACACTGGGGCTCAGCCGGAACACCAGGTGCTAACCCATACAATTTGGGCTTTATGGTTAATATTTCCGGTCATGCAGCCGGACATCCACAAAGCTATCTGGGAAAAGAAAATTATGGAAATATTCCGGGTAAAGCCAGTGTGCAGGCAGTGCCTGACCTGGAAGAATACTTTGGCACGGATACTTTTTTAACGGAAGCGTTAACCATTGAAGCCATAAAATCATTGGAAGCTCCTATAAGGAACAAACAACCCTTTTATTTGAATATGGCACATTATGCCGTGCACGATCCGATACAGGCCGACAGGCGTTTTTATAAAAAGTATTTAGATGCGGGGCTGGATACTATTGAAGCCCGTTATGCAACGTTAATTGAAGGCATGGATAAAAGCCTGGGCGATTTTATGGACTATTTAAGAAAAAAAAATATTGAGCAAAATACCATCGTTCTTTTTATGAGTGATAATGGGGGGTTAAGTTATGTGCCACCAAGAGGCGGGAAACCACATACGCAGAATCTTCCTTTAAAAGCCGGTAAAGGTTCGGTGTACGAAGGCGGTATTCGGGAACCCATGATTGTAAAATGGCCCGGTGTGGTAAAGCCTTCATCAGTAAACAAACAACCGATTATCATTGAGGATTTTTTCCCTTCTATTTTAGAAATGGCCCGCATAAAAAACCACAAGACAACGCAGCAGGTAGATGGAAAAAGTTTTGTGCCGTATTTAAAAAATTCATTGCTAAAAGATACCAGCAGGATTTTGATCTGGCATTTTCCCAACAAATGGCAGCCGAAAGATGGACCAGGCATTAATTACAAGTCGGCAGTCCGGCAGGGTTGTTGGAAATTAATTTATAATATGCGCGATGGCAGTATGGAGTTGTACAACCTTCAATCCGATATTGGTGAAACTAAAAATGAAGCGGCCCGGTATCCGGAGAAAGTAAAAACATTAGCCTTTTTACTGTCGCAACAATTAAGAAAGTGGAAATCTCCCATGCCCCTATTTAAAAACACCAACAAAGTAGTGCCGCTGCCGACCGTGATTGCCGGGTACTAAAAATTAGTGGAACAATGAAAAAGCTTTTTTTAATGTTACTGGTGCTGGATGTATTTGCTGCAGCGTCGCAGCAAAAGCCCAATGTAATTTACATCTATGCAGATGATCTGGGTTATGGTGATCTAAGCTGCTACGGCGCCACAAAGATCAGCACTCCCAATATTGATAAGCTGGCTGCAAGAGGCATTCGCTTTACCAATGCACATGCAACATCGGCCACCTGCACACCATCCCGGTATGCACTAATGACGGGGCAGTATCCCTGGCGCAGGCAAGGTACCGGCGTGCTTCCCGGCGATGCTGCTTTAATTATTCCAACCGATAAAACTACCTTGCCAAAACTGTTTCAAAAAGCGGGTTATAAAACCGGTTGTGTAGGTAAATGGCATTTGGGATTGGGCGATGCAGTTGAAAAAAACTGGAATGGAGAAATTAAACCCGGCCCTAATGAAGTGGGCTTTGATTATTCTTTTATTTTCCCGGCAACCGCCGACAGGGTGCCCACTGTGTTTTTAGAAAACCATCGGGTGATGGCATTAGATACTTCTGATCCGATTGAAGTAAATTATAATGTGAAGGTAGGCAATGATCCCACCGGGAAAGAGCATCCTGAATTATTGAAAATGCTTGCTTCGCCGGGACAGGGGCACGATCAAACCATCGTCAATGGCATTGGCCGCATCGGTTATATGAGTGGTGGAAGGAAAGCAAGATGGACCGATGAAGAACTTTCGTTTACCTTTTTAAGCAAAGCCAAAAATTTTATTGAAGAAAACAAAGCAAAGCCCTTCTTTTTGTACGTTGCTTTAACTGAACCACATGTGCCCCGTATGCCGGCCACTATGTTCAAAGGCAAGACTGGTTTAGGTTACAGGGGCGATGTTATTTTGCAATTGGATTGGATAGTGGGAGAGATTATGAAGCAAGTGGAAACAGCAGAATTATCTGAAAAAAATACCATCATTATTTTTACCAGCGATAATGGCCCGGTGCTGGATGATGGCTACCAGGACGAAGCGGTAACCAGGCTAAACGGCCATACTCCCGCAGGGGTATTGCGTGGCGGAAAATACAGTGCATTTGAAGGTGGAACCAGAGTGCCTTTTATTATAAGCTGGCCAAAACGCACTAGTTCAAAAGTCTCAACTGCTTTGGTTTGCCAGATAGATTTGCTGGCTTCTTTTTCTAAATTACTTCATCAACCTATTGCCGCCGGAGAAGCAACCGACAGTGAAGATGTGCTGGATGCTTTTCTGGGTAGAACAAACAAAGGCCGTTCGGTTTTGATAGTACAGGGCGGGGCGCTGTCTGTAATAAAAGACGATTGGAAATATATTAGACCAAACATTGGAATTGCTTATAATAAATTAACCGGCATAGAAACAGGAAATGCACCTATGCCGCAATTATATAATTTGAAAAAGGACATTGGTGAAAAAAATAACCTTGCCGGGAAATACCCTGAAAGGGTAAAAGAACTTGCCGCCTTGCTGGAAGAAATTAAGCAGCCTGATCTTAAATAAAGAAGCCGCAGGCTTCCGTTTGGAAAGTTGTATTGCATCAGGGAAGTAGATCTTTTGCTAATCAAAAATCGTTAATGTAAACTTATTAATAGGGTAATAAAAAGCTTGCTTTCAAAGGACAACTGTAAATTGCTTAAACATGTCGGTAATCAAAAATATTTTTATTCTTGCCGGTGCTGCATTCGTTTTTTCCTGCCACGATGAAAAAGCGGAATCGGTAGCAACAAAAGCAGAAGAAGATTCCATACATTCCTGCATGAAAACTCCGGTTCGTTTTGCAGCAAGTGCCGGACAGGCGGGTTCCACCATCAGCAATAGAGATACCTCCGCCGCAGGCATGGTGTTTATACCGGGTGGCACGTTCAGCATGGGAGGAGATAACAACCAGGCAAGTAAGGATGAATATCCAAAACATTCTGTGCAGGTGCAACCTTTTTATATGGACGCTACGGAAGTAACCAATGAACAATTTCAAAAATTTGTAAAGGCAACGGGCTATATTACTACGGCAGAAAAAGCTCCCGATTGGGAAGAATTAAAAAAAGATCTGCCTCCAGGAACACCAAAACCGCCGGACAGTGTACTTGTTGCTGCGTCGCTGGTGTTTCAGCAAACAAGCGGCCCGGTAGATCAAAATGATTACAGCCAGTGGTGGGCCTGGGAGCCGGGCGCCAGTTGGAAGCACCCGGAAGGACTGGGCAGCAGTATAAAAGGTAAAGAGCATTTTCCGGTGGTGCACGTGAGTTGGTACGATGCATCGGCTTATTGCAAGTGGGCCGGTAAGCGCCTGCCCACGGAAGCCGAATGGGAGTTTGCCGCAAGGGGCGGACTATCGAATGAAATTTATCCCTGGGGAGATGAAGCCATTAATGCAGGTGCGCCAAAAGCCAATAGCTGGGAAGGAAAATTTCCGTATCACAACACAAAAAAAGATGGCTTTATAACCTCAGGCCCCGTAAAATCTTTTGCTGCCAATGGCTATGGATTGTACGACATGGCGGGCAATGTATGGGAGTGGTGCAGCGATTGGTACGATGCTGATTTTTACAAGTCCATAGCTATTAAAACTTCCATCAATCCTGCAGGCCCGCAAAAAAGTTTTGATCCTGATGATCCTTATACTCCTAAGAAAAGTTTACGGGGCGGCAGTTTTTTATGTAATGATAGTTATTGCAGTGGCTATCGTGTGGCACGCCGAATGAAAAGCAGTCCTGATACGGGTTTGGAGCATACAGGATTTCGTTGCGTGAAGGATGTTGCTGATAAATAAAAGTCAATACCCGCATGTATTTTTGCGGAGGAAGAATTTCCCTCCTCTTTTTAACGGAAGAAGTAAGACTCTCCTGCTCGGCGAAAAAACCGCAAGGGAGATTCAAGGAAAGTAAAATGACTTTGTTTAAAAGCCTGAAAACTTCTAATTTAAGCCTGGATAAAATGTTTAAAAAATTATTAAAAAGAAAAAGAAATCTTTTGTTTTCCTGTCTCTTTCATTTTTATTGACCGGAGTTATAATACTAACTTCAACTCGCTATGTTCCTTGTTGAAAAGCATCAGTATCCAACTTGAAAAACATTCAAAAAAGGATCGTTTATCCGTTTACAAAAAACATAAAAGAATGCTCAGGTATTTTAAAACCCTTGTCTTGTTTTTGCTGCTTATTCAAAATTCTGTTGCGCAGCGAACCGAGATTTTGCTGGATAAAAACTGGAAGTTTACCCGTGCAGATAATGCTGAATTTATAAACGCAGCGTACAACGATGCTAAATGGCAAACAGTAACCGTTCCGCACGACTGGGCTATTTACGGACCGTTTAGCCCATATAACGATTTGCAGCAAATGGCCATTGTGCAGGACGGCCAAACCGCGCCCGAAGCACATGCCGGCCGAACCGGGGGCTTGCCGTTTGTAGGCGTTGGCTGGTATAGAAATAAGTTTCGCCTTCCTCAACTTACGCAGGGTAAAAAAGCATTTATAAAGTTCGATGGAGCTATGAGTAATGCTACCGTTTATGTAAATGGTAAAAAAGCAGGTTACTGGCCTTATGGTTACAACACATTTTATTTTTATATAACCGATTTCGTAATCGCAAACGACAACGTGGTGTCAGTGCGATTGGAAAACTTTCCCGAGTCTTCTCGTTGGTATCCTGGTGCAGGCTTGTATCGAAACGTTCATTTGATAGTAACTGAAGAGACCCATATTCCCATTTGGGGAACACAAATAACTACGCCGGAAATAACAAAGGAGTTTGCAAAAGTAGTTATCAAAACAACCCTCGCCATCCCGCAAAAAAACAATGTTGAAAACTATTCAGTACAAACAGATATAAAAGATAAAGATGGGAATATTGTTGCAAGTGTAAAAACGGATGGTACCAAATTTACAGCTGCTGAATTTGTTCAGGATGTTATTGTACCTCAACCCAAATTGTGGGACACAGAAACTCCAAATTTATACAAAGCAATTTCTACTTTATATGAAGGCACTAAAAAAGTAGATGAATATAAAACAGTTTTTGGTATTCGGTCCATAGAAATAATTCCAGGGAAAGGTTTTTACTTAAATGGAAAGCACACCCCTTTTAAAGGTGTTTGCAACCATCACGATTTAGGCCCATTAGGCGCTGCAGTAAACGAAGCGGCGATTAGAAGACAAATAAAAATAATGAAAGATATGGGTGCAAATGCGCTGCGTACTTCTCATAATATGCCGGCACCCGAACTCGTAAAGGCTTGCGATGAAATGGGTATGATGCTGATGCCAGAAACCTTTGACGAATGGAAAGAACCCAAAATGAAAAATGGGTACAACAAATATTTTGATGAATGGGCGGAAAGAGATTTAGTCAATCTTATTCGCCATTACCGAAACAATCCCAGTGTGGTGATGTGGTGCATTGGTAACGAAGTTCCCGACCAGGGAACAAAAAACGGCGCTAAAATAGCCCGCTTTTTACAAGATATTTGTCACCGCGAAGACCCTACCAGGCCAGTAACGCAGGGTATGGATAATCCTGATGCGGTGTTAAGAAACAGCATGGCCGCTATTATGGATGTTGCCGGTTTTAATTACCGTCCCTTTAGGTACCAGGAGGCGTATGCTAAGCTTCCGCAGGAGATTATTTTAGGAACCGAAACAGCATCAACCGTTAGTTCAAGAGGCGTTTATAAGTTTCCTGTTGAGCGTAAGTCTATGGCAAAATACAGCGATCATCAATCTTCTTCGTATGATGTAGAGCATTGCAGCTGGAGCGATTTGCCTGAAGATAATTTTATAATGCACGACGATTTGTACTACGCTATTGGCGAATTTGTTTGGACTGGTTTCGATTACCTCGGCGAGCCAACACCTTATTATACCGATTGGCCAAGCCATAGTTCTCTATTTGGTATTGTAGATCTTGCAGGCATTCCTAAAGACCGCTATTTTTTATATAAAAGCCACTGGAACAAACAACAAAACACATTGCACATTTTACCGCACTGGACATGGACAGGAAGAGAAGGAGCGGTAACGCCGGTAATGGTTTATACCAACTATCCATCTGCCGAATTATTTATAAATGGAAAAAGCCAGGGGCGCAAAACAAAAGATACATCATACACAGTTTTCAACACCGGCGACTCGGCGTCTTTGCACAACTTTGACAGGCAAAAACGTTACCGCTTAATGTGGTTGGAAACAAAGTACGAGCCCGGAACGGTTAAAGTAGTAGCTTATGATAAAGATGGAAACGTGGCAGCTCAACAAGAGGTGCATACTGCCGGCAAACCATACAAAATAATGCTAACCGCCGATAGAAATAACCTTGAAGCAGATGGAAAAGATCTGTCGTTTATTAATGTAAAAGTGGTAGATAAAAATGGAAATCTTTGTCCTGATGATACAAGGCAGATTCATTTTAAAGTAAGGGGTGCCGGAAGTTATAAAGCGGCTGCAAATGGAAATTCGGTAAGTCTTGAGTCCTTTCAAGCGCCATTTATGAAATTGTTCAGTGGGCAACTTACCGCCTTGGTTCAATCTGCCGAAAAGCCGGGCACCATTGTATTTGAAGCAAGTGCAAAAGGGGTGAAGGGTGCAACACTAATTATTGAAACAGGCTTATCAAACAACAAAAACCTTTAGAAAATGGGTGTTTTTCCCTGTAATTTCTTTTGGTTAGCGCCTGCATAAACTTCAATAAAGAAGTAGGTACAAAACTGTTTAAAAATAAAACGCTGCATTATTAAACTTGCTGTATGCCTGTTGAAAGAGTACATTTGAATACACATACGTTTTTATGCCTCATCTAACCAACCTCGATACAAGAGCCCCCAAAGAACTGGATAAAAAGCAAATAAAAGAAGAAACAGAAAACCTGCTCAGGCAGTTAACCGATCTGCAAAATTTGTTTTATGCCGAGGGAAAACATTCACTCCTGATTCTTTTTCAGGGTATGGATGCCAGCGGAAAAGATGGTGCTATTAAAAACGTTTTGGGCAAAATAAACCCTCAGGGTATTGCGGTAACATCGTTTAAAACACCAACGGGAGAAGAGGCGGCGCACGATTTTTTATGGCGAATTCATCAGCACGCACCTAAAAAAGGTATGATGCGGGTTTTTAACCGAAGCCATTACGAAGATGTTTTAATTACACGCGTACATAACTGGTGCAGCGATAGCCTTGCACTGCAGCGGTTTAAAGCTATTAACGATTTTGAACAGTTACTGGCGCGACTCAATAACACCGTTATTTTAAAATGCTATTTGCACATTTCGCCAGAAGAGCAGCAACAACGTTTGCAGGAGCGCATTGATGATCCAACCAAACAATGGAAGTACAATAAAAACGATTTAGAAGAAGCAAAGTATTGGGAGCGCTATATGCAGATGTATGAAGATGTATTTGTAAAATGTAACGCTATTCCCTGGAACTTTATTCCTGCCGATCAAAATTGGTACAAAGAGTACCTTGTAGCTCGTTTACTGGTAGAGGCGTTGCAAAATTTGAACATGCAGTATCCTTCTTTAAATGCACAACATTAAACAAATTCTAACCAAAATATTTACCTAACATGGGGTTTTTAAAAGAGTTTAAAGTGTTTGCCTTAAAAGGAAACGTAATGGACCTGGCTATTGCCGTAATTATTGGTGCGGCTTTCAGCGCCATTGTAGCGTCGCTGGTAGAAGATGTAGTTACGCCTTTGCTGCTAACACCTGCGTTAGAAGCGGCGCGGGTGCAAAACCTCGATCAGTTGGCCTGGGGCTCGGTTAAATACGGAAAATTTTTAGCGGCTTTAATTAAATTTATTATTGTGGCGCTGGTGCTCTTTAGCTTTATCCAAGGCATAAACAGGCTGCAAAGGAAAAAAGATGACAGCGTGCAGGAAGCTCCGGCTAAACCCGAACTTTCGCTATCGGAAAAACTATTAACAGAGATTAGAGACAACCTGAAAAAGTAGACGGCTTGTGTAAAACCCTTTAAAAAGGGTATAAACGATATTATAAAAACCCTTGAAAAAGGCCCGGTAAAAATCTTTGTACAATAAATACCGGCGCATCGTTAACGCTTTTTCAAACCCCTTTTAAAAGATTAATTTTGCCTCCGCCGCAGCGGTGCGTTTGTCTATCGTTTTATTTTTCAACCATAATATGTGAGTGTATCATATCAAATAAATCTGCCTCAATTCGAAGGTCCGTTCGACCTGCTCCTTTTTTTTATTGAGCGCGACGAACTCGACATTTACAACATTCCCATCACCAAAATCATCACCGATTTTTTAAGTTATATACAAGCGCAGGAATCGCCAAACATCGAGCTTTCTTCAGAGTTTATTTTGTTTATTTCCACCTTAATGCGCATCAAAGCAAAAATGCTTTTGCCACGCAAAGAAATAGACGATCAGGGAAATGAAATAGACCCGCGCCAGGAACTGATAGATAAAGTGCTGGAGTACAAACGGTATAAAGAAGTGGCCGCAAAAATGGCCGAAATGGAAGCCGACCGCATGCTGATGATGAAACGCGGTAATGTTGAAAAAGAATTGTCGGCCATTGGCGAAGAAGCCGGCGATGGCACCGAAATTGGCGCTATTACCCTTTTTAAATTATTGAAAGCTTTCGAAAAGGCCTTGCAGCGCCGGGCCGATAGTTTAAACAAACCCACGCACACGGTAGTGCGCTACAATTATAGTATAGAGCACACAAAAACCGATCTTATTTCCACCGCCCAACGCGAGCGCACCATTTCGTTTGAGCATGTTTTTAGCCGGGCCGAAAACCGCGTGCACGCCATATTTTATTTTCTTTCGGTGCTTGAGCTTGTGCAAAGCCATTTTTTTCGCATTGTTATCGGGCAGGGTACAAACAATTTTATTTTAGAGTACAACGAACCCGCCAAAGGCTTAACCGATGAAGAACACATGCGGCTGCTATAGTTATTTTTTTGTACTGAACCAACAGCTACTATCACCTTCTGTTGCCACGCTCGCTTGTACGGTTGGTAATTCTATTAAGCATAGTGCAAAGTTGCCCTTATATAAAAATGCAGCTTGCACCGGCAGGGTACATTTACCTAAAAAACCTTTGTAAAAAACCCTTACAAAAGGGGTCATTAATAAGCCCATTTTACAAGCGTAGCACCCCAGGTAAAGCCGCCGCCAAAAGCAGCCAACACCAGGTTGTCGCCCTTGTTTAGCTGGTGCTTCCACTCCCACAAACAAAGCGGAATAGTAGCTGCAGTAGTATTTCCATACTTATTAATATTTATCATTACTTTTTCAGGCGAAAGCCCCATGCGCTTAGCAGTTGCATCTATAATTCGGCGGTTGGCCTGGTGCGGTACCAGCCACGCAATGTCATCGCCGGTTAAGTTATTTTTTTCAAGCAAAGCGGCAGCTACGTTGGCCATGCCGGTTACAGCGGCTTTAAAAACAGGCTGCCCATCCTGAAATACAAAGTGTTCTTTATTGGCAACAGTTTCTGCCGACGACGGACGAATAGATCCACCCGCTTTCATGTGTAAATACTGCCGTCCGCTTCCATCGCTTTTTAACAGGCTGTCTTGTATGCCCAGTCCTTCCAGGTTTGGTTCTAACAACACTGCGGCGGCCGCATCGCCAAACAAAATACACGTGCTGCGGTCTGTATAATCCGTAATAGCACTCATTTTATCGGCACCTACAACAACCACCTTTTTGTAGCGGTTGCTTTCTATCAGCGCGGCGCCTGTAGTTAAAGCAAATAAAAAACCCGAGCAGGCTGCTTCTAAATCAAATCCCCAGGCGTTTTTAGCGCCAATTTTATCGGCAATAATGGTAGATGTGGCCGGAAAAACCATGTCGGGAGTAACGGTTGCGCAAATGATACAATCTATTTCATCGGGCGAAATGCCCCGATTTTCGCACAATTCCAAAATAGCGGGAGCGCCTAAATCGGAACTTCCCAGTCCTTCGCCTTTTAAAATGCGACGCTCCGAAATGCCTGTCCGGCTTCTAATCCATTCATCGTTCGTATCTACCATTTTTTCCAGATCGGCGTTGGTTAGTTTGGTTTCAGGTAAAAAAGCACCAACAGCGGTAATGGCGGCGTTCACTTTTTGCATCATAATAAAAGGTCTTAAAAAGGGTGCGAAGATACGGACGGAATGAACAAGGAACAGACGAGCAAGAAGGGGAATATTGAACAAGGAACAGATGAACAAGGAATGATGAAGTGGAATAATGGTCAATGCTCAACAACCAACACGCCCAACGACTGCCAACTGTCAACTGCCAACCGTCAGCCAACGGTCATCCACCAACGATCAACCGTCAACTGTCCTCTGTCAACCGAACTTCATTATTCATTTGCTTTTTATTATTTTGCGCTATGATTGCTTTTTTAAAAGGCGCGTTTCAAAAAAAAACACCGGCTACGGTACACATTGATGTGTCGGGCGTAGGTTACGAAGTAAACATCAGCCTAAACACCTATTCTAAAATTCAGGATGCCGAAGGTGGAATGTTGTTAACTCATTTGCTGGTGCGGGAAGATGCTCATATTCTATATGGCTTTTTTGACGCCGCTGAAAAAGAACTGTTTTTAATGATGCTTTCGGTTTCGGGCGTGGGTGCCAGCACTGCCCGGGTAATGCTGTCGTACATGAAACCCGAGGAGTTAAGCCGGGCTATTGTTCAGGGTAATGTAAAAATGCTGGAAGCCGTTAAAGGCATTGGTAAAAAAACCGCCGAACGCATTGTGTTAGAACTAAAAGACAAGCTGGCAAAGCAGCCGGTAGAATCAAATATTTCGCCTTGGAAAGGCAATAGTTTACAAGCCGATGCGTTAAATGCACTAATAGCGTTAGGAATTAATCGGCAGGCGGCCGATTCAGCACTTCAAAAAGTGTTGGTGCAGCACCCCGAATTTGGAGTGGAAGAGATGATTAAAAAGACATTGCAAAGCCTTTAATAAGCCAGCCATTAGTTAACGAATTGTAGAGAAAAAACCAATTGCCGCCCATAAACACCTTAAAAATTCCTGCGCTGGTAGCCCTGCTTTTTGTGTGCGCCGCAGGCTTGCACGCTAAAGTTTTTGTACCCTTTTATGCACCTTTTGGCATTCAGCAAACGGCTCAGGATACTATTAAATACCCCATTACCGACCGCCGGGCCGACCCATACACAACACCAGGCAAAAACCCATTTAACCTTAGCGATACAGCTTTTGTAAAACGAACAATTGAATACGATCCAGAAACAAAGCAATACTTTGTTATTGAAAAAATAGGATCGCAATACTATCGAACGCCCATGACTTTTTCCATGAAGGAGTTTTTAGAGCTTCAGGCGCGTATGGATGAAAACGAATACTTTCGAAAAAGGGCTAATACACTTTTTGAACTAAACCGCCGCAACGTAAAGCCCAATTTTGGTTTTTCCAAAGATTGGATGAACCGCGTAACAGGGAATTTAAAACCCGAAATTGTGCCCAGCGGTTATGTGGATATTGCCGCCGGCTACCAGGGACAAAATATAAAAAATCCTACATTGCCGGAAAGAGCCAGGAGAACCGGGGGCTTTGATTTTAATATGAACGCCCAGCTGCAGGTTGATGCAAAAATCGGCGATAAAATTAATCTGCCCATTAACTATAACACGCTTGCAAATTTCGATTTCGAAAATCAGTTAAAGCTCGATTACCAGGGTAAAGACGATGAGATTTTGAAGTTATTTCAAATGGGTAATGTCAATTTCACTTCAAAAGGAAGTTTAATCCCCGGCGCACAATCGCTTTTTGGTATTAAAACCCAGTTGCAGTTTGGAAAACTGTTTGTTTCTACCGTGCTGGCTAACCAACGTTCTCAGCGGCAGTCTCTGGGGGTGCAGGGCGGCAGCGCCTCGCAGGTGTTTCATTTAAAGGCAGACGAGTACGAGGAGAACCGCCACTTTTTAATGGCGCAATACTTCAGAAGAAATTACAACAATGCCATGAAGGACCTGCCCCTGGTTCGTTCTAACGTGCAAATTCAGCGGGTAGAAGTTTGGGTAACAAACCGTACCGGCATTACTACCGACACCCGGGATATTGTAGCTTTGATGGATTTGGGCGAAGACAGCACCGCTTTTGGCGGAATTCGCGGCGCCTTACCAGCCAACGGTGCGAATAACTTATATCAAACAATTACCGCCAACCCAGCCGCCCGCAACTCCACTGCGGTTACGGGTGTATTAACAAGCATTGGGTTAGAACCGGTTCAAGACTTTGAAAAAACATTTGCCCGCAAACTTCAGCCATCCGATTATTTTTTTAATCCGCGTATTGGTTTTCTTTCCTTAAACCAGCCGCTGCAGGCCGATGAAGTTTTGGGTATTGCTTATCAATATACCTATAACGGAAAGGTGTATCAGGTGGGCGAGTTTTCGCAGGATGTGCCGCCAGATAGTAGTGGGAACACACAAAATGTGTTATTTTTAAAACTCTTAAAAGCCACATCTCAGCGTACCAATTTGCCTATTTGGGATTTAATGATGAAGAACGTGTACAGCGTGGGTTTTGGGCAGCTTGAACGGCAGGATTTTAAACTCGATATAGTGTACGAGGAACCAAGCCTTGGCGAAAAGAGATACCTGCCGCTAAACGGAAGCATTAAGCCACAATATCGTGGAGTGCCCATTTTATCTTTAGTAAACCTGGATCGGCTCAACAACAACAACGATCCCCAGCCTGATGGCGTATTTGATTACGTGCCGGATTACACTGTTATTCCAGAGCAAAGCCGCATCATCTTTCCGGTGTTAGAGCCTTTTGGAAAAGATTTGGAATACGTTTATGTAAACCAGGATTCTGCCCAAAAATATTTATATTATCCTTTGTACGATACCATTAAAGCCATTGCGCAAAACTTTGCTTCTTTAAATCGTTTCGAACTCGTGGGTCGTTCCCGGTCTTCCTCTAATTCAGAATATCAACTTGGCTTTAATATTCCGCGTGGGTCGGTTACGGTTACTGCAGGTGGACAAATTTTACAAGAAAATATAGATTACGAAATCAACTACGATCTTGGAACGTTGCGGATTGTAAATGCTGCCTTGTTAACCTCCGGAGTTCCGATAGATATACAGTACGAAAACAATGCCTCTTTCGGCTTTCAACAACGTAGCTATCTGGGCCTTCGGTTAGATTATTTGGTAAGCCGAAATCTGTCGCTTGGTGCAACAATGGTCCGTCTAAGCGAACGGCCATTTTTTTCTAAAACCACCTATGGCGAAGATCCCATTCGCAACACTATGTACGGGTTAGATTTTGATTACCGGAATGAGATTCCACGACTTTCGAGATGGTTAGATAAACTTCCTTTTTATACCACCAGGGTTGCATCTGCCATCACCGCTTATGGCGAGGTAGCGGCTTTGCAACCAGGGCACCCAAAACAAATCGGCAAAGGAAATGAAGGACTTAGTTATATAGATGATTTTGAAGGAACCCGCAGTTCGGTTGATCTTCGATTTCCGCTCAATAGTTGGGTGCTTGCCTCTACGCCCCAAAAATCGCCGGATGGAAATGGCGCTATTTTATTTCCAGAAGCCGAACTGACCAATAACCTGGCTTATGGTTTTAACCGCGCCAAGTTTGCATGGTACAATATCGAACCAGTTTTGCAGGAAAGAAGAAATTCTAATAACCCGCTTCGCTCAAATTTAGATGAGTTGTCAAAGCCCGAAACAAGGCAAATACGACAGTCGGAAATTTTTCCTCAGCGTACCAACGATATCGGCCAAGGGCTGCTTACCACTTTCGATTTAGCTTTTTACCCGCAGCAGAAAGGACCTTATAATTTTAGAACTTCGGGAATAGATGCAGCCGGAAGGCTGGTGCAACCCAAAAAAGCATGGGGCGGCATTATGCGTAATATCGATCAGACCGATTTTGAGTCGAGCAATATTGAATTTATAGAATTTTGGATGCAGGACCCGTTTATTAATAAACCGTTAAGCACCGGCGGCGAAATGTATTTCAATCTCGGCAACATTTCCGAAGATGTGTTGCGCGACGGCAAACGCCTATACGAAAACGGACTGCCTACGCCAACCAACCCAACCAGTTTAACTGACACAACGGTTTGGGGGCAGGTGCCCCGAAATCCTATTCAGGTAACCAATGCATTTAGCAACGATCCGGCCGACCGGGTGTACCAGGATGTAGGTTTTGATGGCTTGACCGATACTGCTGAACAACGACGTTTTCAGCCATACCTTTCAAGCCTGCAAGGCGTGGTAAACCCCGCTGTTTTAGCTGCTGCAATTACCGACCCTTCGGCCGATAATTATCGGGGCTACCGGGACCCCCTTTACGAAAAAGCGGGCTCCGGAATATTGGAGCGCTATAAAGACATTAATAACCCACACGGAAACTCGCCGGTGGCCAACTCCAGCGACGAATTTATTAATGCGTTCACGCTTTATCCCGACCAGGAAGAATTAAACCGTGATAATACTTTAAACGAAACAGAAGAATATTTTCAGTACCGGGTAGAAATGAAACCGGGTATGACGGCACTTACCAGCCCTTACATAACAGACGTACGCGAAGTGCCTAATATTCCGCTTGCCAACGGCGCCCGGCGAACAGAAAAATGGTACCTTTTTCGAATTCCGATAAAAGAATATGAGGCAAAGGTGGGCAACATCCCCGATTTTAAATCCATCAGGTTTATTCGCATGTTTCTTACCGGTTTTGAAGATACAGCGGTACTCCGGCTGGCAAAGCTGGAGCTGGTGCGTAACCAGTGGCGTAAGTTTAATTACGAAACCGACACAACAGGGCAGTTTGTTGCGCTGCCGGCAAACGATCCGGCACGGGTAGAAGTGTTGGCTGTTAATATAGAAGAAAACGACCAGCGTGACCCCATTCCGTACCGCCAGCCACCGGGTATAGAACGGCAGCAACAAATAAGCAATAACAACGTACAGTTGTTGCAAAACGAGCAATCTTTAAGCGTAAAGGTTTGCGATTTGCCACGCAGCGAAGCCCGAGGTGTATTTAAAACCATGAACCTTGATCTTCGTCAATACGGCCGCATTTCTATGTTTGTTCACGCGGAGCGCAATAAAAATACATCGTTGAACGACAACGACCTGAATGCGATAGTGCGCATTGGAAACGATTTTGTAAGTAATTACTACGAAGTACGCATCCCGCTTAAACTAACGCAGTTAGGTGCCAGCAGCGAAGTGGATATTTGGCCACAGGAAAATAATCTTGATTTTGATTTAGCTATTTTAACCCAGTTAAAAGCCCGCCGGAACGGTAGTTCTATTCCCGCATCACGGTATTACAGCGAGCAACTACCCGACGGAAATACTTATGCTATTATAGGAAATCCAAACCTTGGGGAAGTAAGAGGAATGTTGCTGGCAGTGCAAAACGCCGTGCAGCAAAATGCCTGCGCCGAAGTCTGGTTTAACGAATTACGATTATCGCGTTTAGACGAAAGAGGTGGCTATGCCGCTTTGGGCCGGGTAGATCTTCGCCTGGCAGACCTTGGTAGTTTAAGCGTTGCCGGAAGTGTGCGCAGCCGTGGCTTTGGAACGCTGGAGCAGCGTGTAAATGAACGCAGCCGCGAAGATTTTACACAGTACGACATTAGCACCAATCTAGAATTAGGGAAATTAATTCCAAAAAAAGCAGCCGTTCAAATTCCTGTATATGCAAGCCTTAGTAAAACATCCAGCTCGCCGGAATACGACCCGTACGATCTGGACATAAAATTAAAAGACAAGTTGGAAGCTGCGCCAAAAGGAAAAAGAGATTCCATTAGAAGCGATGCGCTGGACGAAACAATGATTAAAACCATTACATTTACTAACGTTAAAAAGATTAAAACAAGTCCCAAACCGGTGCAGCCCTGGGATATTTCGAATATTGATCTGAATTATTCGTACACGCATCAATACCGAACTAATCCCATTATTGAGTACGACGATATTAAGCGTACGCGTGCCGGCGTTGGCTACACGTATGCGCCGCAGCCACGGTTTATAGAGCCGTTAAAAGGGTTGATTAAATCTTCTTCGCCATGGCTGGCGCTGGTTCGCGATATTAATTTTAATTATAAGCCTTCCACTATTTCTTTAAAAGCCGATGTAAACCGCCAGTTTGGTGCTTTGCGTTCGCGCAATGTTGGCGGTGCCGGTTTTAAGTTTCCCGAAACGTTTGACAAGTTTTTTTATTTTGATCGATACTATACTCTTCGGTGGGATCTTACCCGATCGCTGACATTTGATTTTAACGCTACTAATTTTGCCCGTATTGACGAACCGGCAGGTCGGATAGATACAAAGCAGGAAAAAGACTCAATAAAGGGTAACTTTTGGAAAGGTGGCCGAACCACACATTATCGCCACGATGCCACGTTTGCATATCAATTGCCAACGGCGAAACTTCCGCTGCTTGATTGGACAAACATACGTGCTACCTACAAAGCCCAGTACGACTGGATTGCAGCTTCGTTACTTGCCCGCGAGCAAGGCAATGATCTTTTAATTGGACAAACAAGAAACATAACCGGCGAATTTAATTTCGACCAGTTGTATTCTAAATCAAAGTTTTTAAACGCTGTTTCCAATGGCGCTGCGGCGGCACCAAAACTACCTCAAATTGCCGGAGATACATCTTCTAAAACAAACAACACAAAAGACCCGAATGCAGCGCCGCAAATAGGCAGGCTGCCGCGGGCGCTGGCGCAGATTATAACTTCTTTAAAAAGGGTAGGCATACAATACACCGAAGATTTAGGTACTCAATTGCCCGGCTATTTAGACAGTACGCGGATACTGGGAATGAACTTAAGAAGCAATGCGCCAGGATGGAAATATGTGCTTGGCTACCAACCCGACACTTCGGACATTAACAACCTTGGCGCACGTGGTTTGCTTACCAGAGATTCTATCTTTAATAAATTAATTCAGCAGCGGTTTACGCAGGATTTAGATATTACAGCGCAGGTATCGCCAATTCGCGATTTAAACATAGATCTGAACCTGAAAAAATCGTTTACAAAAAACTACTCCGAGTTATATAAAGATACCGGTATGAATAGCGGCCTGCAGCGATATAACCCATACGCCACCGGATCATTTAGCATTACTTATATTTCTTATCAAACCCTTTTTTCAAAGTTTGACCCCAACGAAGTATCGGAAACATTTAAAACATTTGAAGCAAACAGAACGTTTTTATCGCAGCGCTTAGGTAAAGAAAATCCGTATGCCACGGGCGCTCCCGGCCCCGACGGTTATGTAGCGGGTTACGGCCGTTATGCGCAAAACGTAATTATTCCGGCCTTTTTAGCAGCTTATACCGATAAAGACCCGGGCAGTGTAAAGTTGATTAAAAACCAGAATCCAAAAATTCGCACAAACCCTTTTTCGGGACTTTTACCAAAGCCCAACTGGAACATTACTTATAACGGCTTAAGCCGCATTCCAGGGCTTGAAAAAGTATTTACAAATGTTACGCTCCGGCATGGATACAACAGCACGCTAAGCATGAACTCGTTTAACACTGCCTTGCTATTCCGCGATGAGTTCCGGTATGGATATCCATCGTTTGTAGATACGCAAACCGGTAATTTTATTCCATACTTTTTGGTGCCGAACGTAACTATTTCAGAACAGTTTTCGCCCTTGCTGGAGGTTGATATGACCTTTACCAACGACCTTTCCACCCGTGTAGAATTTAAGAAAAGCAGGTTACTAAGTTTAAGTTTGATTGATTATCAATTAGCCGAAACCCGGTCAACGGAATATACCATTGGACTAAACTGGCGAAAAAGGGGGGTACCTTTTTTACAAAACGTTAGGGTTGGAAAAAGCGGTAAAAAATTAGATAATGATGTTACAATGCGGTTTGATTTTAGCTATCGCGATGATGCCACATCAAACTCCAAATTAGACCAAAACACTGCTTTTGGTACAGCGGGACAAAAAGTTATTCGCCTTTCGCCAACCATTGATTACGTGTTAAACAACCGTATTAATCTAAAGTTTTATTTTGAGCAAAACCGGGTGATCCCAAAGATTGCCACCTCGGCGCCAATAACCACTACCCGCGGCGGAGTGCAGGTGCGTATTTCGCTGGCGCAATAAACGCCTTTTTTAAGTTGATGAAGGAGGGGTTTTTTGAAGGTTTTTGAGCGTTTACTGTTAAATCCTAAGGTTTATGTCCGCTCTTTCCGCTCGCCGTTGGAACCTGCTGCACTTTGATGAATTATGTACTGATCACCTCTTTTTGCTGTCATTTCGGGTCAAGCCTAATAAAACAACAGAAGAAGGCGAATAAACCCGGGAGTCATTTAAAACGCAAGCTTGAAATCAACACCGAAAAACGCTCAATTTATTTAGCAGCAGCTTTTATAGGCGCAGCGCTCTTTTTAAACAACATGACATAGCCGCACAAATTCTTCTTTTGCTTTTTGTTTATTTGAACAGGCTTTATCATGTGAAATTCGGAGAATTGAGGTATGTATGAATATGATATTATATTTCCGTCCACATCGCCCCACATGTGTTTTTTATAAACTACCTGGCGTTCCTTCCAGTCAAACATGCGCACTTCGTACAGCCTGGAGGTAGGCTCACCAATAAAAACAAACTGGTACCAGGTGCCTTGCGTTAGGGGAACAATCACCGGCATTTCGTATTCGCTTTCCATAGTAATAGATGCCTCTTTAAGCACGGTAAAACCGTCTTTTGCATAAAGCTGTTTTAAACTATCTACCTGAAGTTTTATGCCAGGGTTATTACAATCGGTTACCCGAATAACTTCTTGCGAAAAGGATGAATAAATTGTAATGAAGGCAAGCGTAAGTGAAAGGATGGTATTTTTCATAGCTTTTTAGGGTAATTGGCAGGTGCGATAAAAATAAATAAAAGAAAACAGGAAATAAAGTTTTAAGCCGTTCTTTTAAACCCTGTACGTAAAAGTCCTTAGTAATTGTACAAACTAAAAATATATAAAGCCGGAAACGTACTAAACACGCTCCGTATTAGCTAAATACGTGCCATTTGATGAAGCCGTAGACTCAAAAATGTTATGCTTTTCTAAATTATTTTAGCGCTAACTATCCTTGCTGATGTAAATAGAATTAGCCTGCTGCGTGCAGGTAAGCACCAAATCGTTAATGCATACGTGAGGTGGCAGCGTGGTGGTATAATAAACTACGTCAGCTACATCTTTTGCCGATAGTGGTGTGTAGCCTTCGTACACTTTTTTTGCGGCTTCTTCGGAGCCTTTAAACCGCACAACACTAAACTCGGTTTCGGCTGCGCCGGGGTGTACGGCAGTAACTTTTATGCGGTGCTGAAGCAAATCTATACGCATGGCTTTTGTTAACGCGTCTACGGCGTGCTTGGTAGCGCAGTACACATTGCCGCGCTCATACACTTCTTTGGCAGCGGTAGATCCAATATTTATAATGTGCCCTTTTTTGCTCTTTATCATAAATGGAATTACTGCTTTTGAAACATAAAGCAATCCTTTTACGTTGGTGTCAATCATCGTATTCCAATCGGATAAGTCGGCTTCGTCAAACAAATGACGGCCAAGCGCCAAACCGGCGTTGTTTATTAATACATCTATATTCTGCCAATCGGGCGGCAAATTGTTTATGGCGGTAAAAACAGCCGGCTGATCCTGTACATCAAAAGGAAGAAGAAACGACGAAGTGCCCCATTTATCGGCCAAGGCTTTTTGAAGGGTTTGAAGGCGGTTTTGGCGGCGGCCGTTAAGGATTAAACGATAACCGTTTTCGGCAAAAACGTGGGCGCAGGCTTCGCCAAAACCCGCAGTGGCACCGGTAATGAATACAGTTTTTTTCATTGCTGCAAAGATAGTTGGGGAATTAGGGATTTTGAAAAGTTAGGAATGAGGGATTTGATTATATAGGAATTTGGAAAGTAGCATGTTGATTTTTATTCTGCTGACGAACGGATTGCTCCGAATCAGGTCCGGGGTAAACTGCGCAAGGGACGCTGCTATGAAATACTGAAGCTGGTATCAAAATTAAAACAATAATAAAAGGGGTTATTGTTTTGTGTGGTTGCAAGGAACGAAGGACTCTCACGTTTTTTTAAACCTTTCAAAAAGGGTATTAAAAGAAAGTGCAAATGCAGGAAATCCCCAATAAAGCCCGAAATAATGGCCCGAAAGGTTTGCTATTGAAAAAAGCTTCGGGTTTAGCAGCTTTAAAAACCTTTGAAAAAGGGTCGTTCGCAGTTATAAAAGTGTACATCTTAATTGCTGCAAAACCAATCAAAATAACGCGACCATATTTGTAAACTCGTGAACTTGTAAACTTGTTTACCTTATCAGCGTAACGGTGCCTTTTGCAAAAAAATCGTTGCCCATATAATCTACTCCTTTTACAATCCATACAAATACATTCATTCCTTGTTCTTTGCCTTTAACTTTTCCATCCCAGCCTTGTCCGTTTACATTGGTGCTAAATACCAACTGTCCCCAGCGGTTGTAAATTCTAAAATAATCCATTTTTTCCATGCCTACTGCAACCGGTCGCAAAACATCATTTCGGCCGTCGTTATTAGGTGTAAAACCGGTTGGTACAAAAACCTGGGGTAGCGTTCGAAACACTTTTACTAAAATAGAAGCCGTATCTACGCAGCCATCAACAGTAGATACTGCCACCTGGTAGCGAACCGAATCGAAATTACCGGAGTAGGTAACAGTGGGGTTAGGTATGGTGGTGCTGCTAAGTCCGGTGGGTGGCGACCAGGAATAAAAATCGCCGCCGGAGGCTTGCAACTGAAGGTTTTGTTTGGCTACAACTGCGGTGTCGCGCCCTGCGTTTGCTTTTGCAACAATGTTTATTTCTTTTGTTAACGTATCTAAACAGCCTTTGGTGTTGGTTACAATTAACTGAACATTTTTTTTGCCGGTGGTAGGGTATGTGTAAAATGGATGTTGCATTCGCGAACTGTCTTTTAACGACGATTGGTCGCCAAAGTTCCATTGCCACGAGTTTACCGAGCCATACACCGATGTTGTTTGATCGATAAAGGAAGTAGGATCGTTTTTGCAGGGAATGTAAGTGAAGTTGGGCACAAACCCCGGGAAAACGTTTATTTGCGAATAGCTGCTGTCTCTGCATTCTTCGCCACGGTTAATCACCAGTTTTAAATTATAAACGCCAGAGTCGCGGTAGGCATGGGTAGGTGTTGCATGGTTAGAAGTTCGGCCATCGCCAAAATCCCAAAAATAGGTATGAATCAAGGGCGAGGGTGGCGACTGGTTTTGAAAAGTATAACTCAATCCATCGCAGGTAATATAGGCAGGTAAAAGATTGGCGGCTGCAAACTCGCAATCGCTTACGTTTACAATAAAATCTTTTCGGTGGTAGCCAATTAACACCCCTTTCCGGTACTCCCTAATGCAGACACAAACAACATATTTCCCTTCTGCGGGACCAATTCCAGATATCACTCCTGTTTTTGGATTTATAGTAACGCCACCGCCTAAAGGCGTAGCTCCGGTATAATCGTTTATGTACGGAACCGATGAATATTGCTGTGGAACGGCGCTCTGCGGCGGGTCAGGGTTTACATTGTTGGAACCTTTTACAAACCCACTGCCATAAGCATCGCAAAAAGAATACACCAGCGAATCGCCAATGTTTGGATCTGTAGCACTGAAACTTAAGGTAAACGGTTTGTTTTGGCAAATTACGGCAACGCCCAATTTAAACTGTGGGCTGCTGTTTATTTGGGCTATAGGTAAATTATCGGTGCCCGGAATAATGCAATTGTACGTTGAGCCGGTGGTGCCCCCCGGAGGGTTATCAACGTTTTGCAATGAGCCCACGCGGCAGCAGGTTTGGTAGGCAGCGGTATAGCCTTTTTTGTTAGGAGGCAGTGTTGTTGTAAATACGTAAGTGGCCACATGGTAATTCAAATCCGGCGATTTGGTAATGCAGTCCGGAATTTCGTCCACCGCAATGGAGTTTTCGGCTGTTTGGGCTACATCAAAGTGGGGCTGGCCTGGGCTAAAAGGTACTTGCTGAAAGTTATCATTATCAAAAATACCTATGTACACATTCAGGGGCATGGGTGCGCAAGGCGGCGGACAACGGTCATCTCTAAACAGCCGCAGCGTAATGCGATAGGATTTTGAGCCGTCGGTGTTGGTAGAAACATGCTCATAAATCATTTCGCCGCCTACAATATGGGCGGCAAAGGCAATGGCGTTGCACAGGAGGAAAGAGGTTACAAATAAAAGTTTTTTCATAGAGAGCAGTTAGCTTTGGATTAACGACAGAAACTCCAAAATATGCTTGTTGGCAACCTGGCTTTCTTCTCTGAAACCCATGTGCCCGGAGTTTTCTAAAAGATGAATATACGAAAGCTGCGGCAAGTGACATTGTTGCAATGCATCGGCAGGCAGCACCGTAGTATCGTGCAGGCCCAAAAGAAAAAACACCGGGAGGTTTGTTTGTTTTAAAACAGCGGTTCGGTCGGGTCGTTTCATCATGGATTTGCAATAGCTTATTACCGGTGCATTCTTAAAACGCTGAGCCTGTTCAATATGTTGTTCTATCAGGTCGGGGCGCTGCAAGAGGGTTTGTGGTGCATATAAGGCCGGAGTAATAGTTTTTAAAAAAGCGGCGGCGCCATGGCTTTCAATAAATTCAATACCTTTTTTACGTGTTTCTCTTTTTTCTTCGGTATCGGCAAAAGCTGTAGAATGAACAAGGCCAAAACCAACTACCATATTCGGGTAAGCTTCTACAAAAGCCAGTGTAATATAGCCGCCCATACTATGGCCAAGAAGGGTCGCTTTCGTTACGTTTTCTGCTTCTAAAATAGCTTTTATTGCAGCTGCAAGTCCTTCCATGCTCATGTCGCTTATTTCTTCCGATGCCCCACTGCCGGGCACGTCGGGGATAATTAGCTGATGCTCCGGAAAAGCAGCGTATTGCGTTTCCCAAATGGCTCCATCTTCGCCAAAACCATGCAGCAAAACCACTGTATTGCCGGTGCCAATTACCGAATAACTTAAATTTTTATTTTGATACAGAAGCTGTTTGCGGAGACTCATAAGCAAAGGGTTTTAAAACAATTAGCCAGCAACGTAAAAGTATTAATAAAACAATGGGTAAAAAAGCAAGGTTAAACTGTTGGGGCAAAAAGATCCATCCAATGGCCAAAAACGCCTGCAGTACAATGGTAGATAATAAATAATATTGAATGAGCTTGCCCTTTTTAAGTAAAAAGAAAGCAGCCACAGTATGTGTAGGCAACGCCCACAACAAGTTGTAATTGTTTTTTGTTAAAGCGTGCTCGGTACCAATCCACATAAAAAGAAGCAAACAGCCAATTAATCCTAAAATAAAAAAGAGTGAAAAATCGAACACCTGGAGCGCCCGTTGTACTTTTTTATTGGGCATGAACGACAGAATAATGATGAGCGCCAGCAACAAACTAAAAACCACCATCGGTTGAAAAAGCGCCACTCCATTTATGGGTGATGGCAGCGCCAGAATTGTTTGAGGCGCCGCTGCTAAACGGCTCCCGTTTACCACTGCATTATCAAAGCCCTTCGCCAGGTAATCGGGCAAAAACATAGCCTGCTTTGTGGTTACTTTTTTATCTAATAAGCTACCCAGTAAAAGGTCAATGCCAAACTTGCTCCAATGCTGCCCGCCGTTATCTAAATAAGTGTATAAAAGGTTGCGAAAGGTTGGTGTTTTTTCGGGCAAAATGTTTTGAAAATTTACTCCGCCGCTTGTGCTTTTTGCAACTATATCGCGCAGGCGGGTAGAGCAATTGTCAAACAAAAAATCGTAGCGGTAATACCGGTTTTCTTCCTGCGCGTTGGTTAATAATGCGGCATATAATTCTTCTTTTTCGGTACAGGAAAGTTGTAAAACCTGTTCCTCTATGCTTCGGCCTTCGTATTGATATTGTTGTTTAAAGGCCTCAAATTCCTCTATCGAAACATAATAAAGCAACTTGCCTTTTACAAAATTTATATAAAAATCTTTATCAAATTGAAAAGTGCCGTAATTAAAAATAACGTCTGTTTGCGCTGCTGCATCTTTTACGCGTAAAGCACTGTGTCCAAATGTAGAATAAAGCTCTTCGCCGGGGGCGCAGGTTAACAAGCTAATTTGCAGGCTGCATGGGGGTTGTTGGGCTTGCGCTACACGTAAGAAAAAGGCCAAGAAAAAGAGCGCGAAAAAGGGCAAACATTTTTTCAAAACTGTTTTGGGTTTGAAGTAGCAAAATAAAGCAAAAGCCACCGGAAAGTGTATTTGCAATGTTAAAGCAGCACTAGCCCTTTTTTCTTACTTTAGCTTAAATGCCTTTGCATGACTGATGTGAACGAAATAGAAAAATTGCAGCGACAGATACATCAACTTCACCAGCAGTTAACCGCTCAGCAACAAACCCTTTTTGAAATGAATCAAAGGCTGGCGGGTTTAAGCGGCGCTGCGCAGGTGCCAAACAAGGCTGAAAAAAGTGCGGTAAAAAGCTGGAGTTTCGAACGTTTTTTAGGTTTGAATGTAATGCATATAACCGGTATTGTGGTGCTGGTTATTGGGCTTTCGATTGGCGTAAAGTACGCAATTGATAAAGACCTGATTTCGGAAATAAGCCGCATTACACTTGCGTATGCAGCCAGTTTTGTTTTGTATTTTCTATCACTTCAATTAAAGGAAAAGTACAGCGGCTTCAGTGCTATTTTGTTTAGCGGTGCCATGGCTTCGCTTTATTTTACAACTTATGCTGCTAGTGCTTATTATGGCCTGTTTTCGTTTGTAGCAGCTTTTTGTTTAATGATTTTGCTGACCCTTTTTACGGTGTTTAATGCGCTTCGCTACAATCGTCAGGAAATAGCAGTACTGGGGCTTGTGGGTGCTTATGCCATTCCATTTTTAATTAGCAAAAACAGCGACAGGGCTGATCTTTACTTTTTTTATATTTCATTAATTAATACCGCTATTGTTTACCTGGCGTTTAAAAAAGGTTGGCTGCCAGTAGCCTATGCGACCCAAATAATAACCTGGTTGTTATTTTTTGGATGGGCTATTTCTGCAACTGCCACGTTAAA
>JBBSRB010000028.1:0-26089 GCA_038243445.1 Chitinophagales bacterium
GAATTTCAGGGCTTGTTTTCCATTGCTGCACAATGCTTTTCGCCAGGGGATGTGAGGAGTATTTTTCCAATGAAAAAACAATGCGCTTAAATTCTTCTTCGCTTATGGCGCTATCTGCCAACTGCCATCTGTCAACTACAAACTTTCCTGTGGTCAAGGTTCCGGTTTTATCAAACACTACTTGTTTAATGTTTTTAAATAACTCCAGGCTTTTAGCATCTCTAAACAAAATTCCGTTGCGCGCCGCCCGGCCTAAACCTACCGCAATGGCAGCAGGTGTGGCCAACCCCATGGCGCACGGGCAGGCAATAACCAACACCGCAATGCTGCGCATTAAAGCGCTTCCAAAATGATCCAAAAAAATCCAATTTGCTATTAACGTTATGGCGGCAATTATTAATACTGCAGGCACAAATACGGCGCTGATGCGGTCGGCCAACTGCTGAACCGGAGGCTTTTGTCCCTGCGCTTGTTTAACCAATGCCAAAATGCTCGAAAGCACGGTATCGTTTCCTACCGCAGTTACCTGCACTTTTACCGTTCCTTCTTCAATAATGCTTCCACCAATAAGCGTATCTTTTTTTGTTTTTTGAAGCGGTAAACTTTCGCCTGTTAGCAAGGCTTCATTTACCTGCGCATCGCCCCATAAAATTTTGCAATCAACCGGAACCTGTTCGCCGGTTCTTATTAAAAGTAAATCGCCCACCTTTAGTGCTGTATTTTCAAGCGGTAAAATCACCTCCTGGTGGTGTTCGTCAAAAGCAATCATATTGGCCATTACTATTTGCGAGTTTACCAAGGCTTTTAAACTTTGTTGGGTAGATTGTATAGACGCACTTTCTAAATACTCCCCTAAAAAAACAAGGGTAATAATGGTGGCTGTTGTTTCGTAAAAAAGATAATCATCGCCCAAACCTAAAATAGTTCCTGTAAGACTGTACATAAACGCCGATGCGGCGCCGAGGGAAATCAACACATTCATATTAGGCAAGCCGTTGCGCAGGCTTTTAATACCCGAGCGGCCGAAATGGCGCATGCCTACAATAAAAACAGGAAGCGAAAGCACCAGTTGTACAGTAGCATTCATGAGCCAATGAAGCTGTAAGCCCGGAATCATATGCAACATTAAAACAGCGGTAAAAGGCAGGCAAAACCAAAAACGCTGCAGGTTTGTTGATAAAAACGTCTTTCTTGTTTTTACTGATATTTCACCCATTTGGGTAACGTTATAGCCAAGCGAATGAACCCCTTTTGCAAGGGTTTTCTCAGTTGGTTCGCCGTTAATTTTAAACGATACAGCGCCATCAATTGGATTTACAGCAATATCTTCAGCGCCCTTTTTTTGCAGGTATTTATTAATTGATAAAGCGCAGTTGGCGCAGGTCATTCCTTCTACCTTCCATTGAATTGTTTCCATCCGTTTGCAAAGTTATACCCTAACCCGCACTTGAATGTTTTCCCGATGTTTATGTTTTCGGTACCACAGTAAAGAGGTGTTAATTTTGCAGCATGACAGAAGAAGTGAGCCTGGAGACCTTGCCGCGCTTTGCCCGAAAGTTTTGGGACTATGCAGGCGCTAAAAAAGTATTTCTTTTTCACGGGCAAATGGGGGCGGGAAAAACCACCCTTATTAATGCTTTGTGTAAAGTAAAAGGTGTAAAAAACGAAACTGGCAGTCCTACATTTTCTATTATCAACGAATACAGTTACGGGGAAAAAGAAAGCGAAAAGGCACTCTTTCATATAGATTTATACCGGCTGAAAGACAGCGAAGAAGTGGTGGCTGCAGGCGTGGAAGAATGCGTGTACAGCGGTGCCCTTTGTTTTGTGGAATGGCCGGAAAAATCGCCCGAAATATTTGATGAGCACGCCGTACACGTGGTAATTGAACCGGTAAATGAAGAAGTGCGACGTGTAAAAATAATGACGTCAAATCAATTCGATAAGCACAGTTTGAAAGAACAATTGTAATTTTAGCCGAATTTGTTTTTACACGCACTGCCTGCAAACTATGTCGTATCCAAAACCATTAATCAGCACCTCATTCAGCTACGAAACTCTTGAGGAAACCTTAGATATAAAGCCAAAAGGTGCGCAGCTGCATATTGGCATTCCGCGGGAAGTAGCTTTTCAGGAAAACCGCATTGCCTTAACTCCCGATGCAGTAAGCGTGTTAATAAGCAACGGGCACCACGTAACCATTGAACACAACGCCGGCGAAGCAGCCCATTTTGCCGATAAAGATTACAGCGAGGCCGGTGCTAAAATTGTGTATAGCCGCCAGGAAGTGTACAAAGCTCCTATCCTGGTAAAAAGTGCGCCTGTTATTGAAGATGAATTATGTCTTTTACAACAAGGTCAGCTTATTATTTCACCTCTTCATTTAAGTGCGCTCAAGGCCGAACTGCTGCAAAAGATGATGGAAAAACGCATCACGGCTATTTCTTTCGAAAACTTAAAAGACGATAGCGGATCGTACCCGATTGTGCGCAGCATGAGTGAAATTGCCGGAAGCTCGGCGGTGCTGATTGCGGCTCAATATTTAAGTTCTTCCAATCACGGGAAAGGCGTTTTATTAGGCGGCATTTCTGGCATTGCACCAACCAAAGTAATTATTATTGGCGCCGGAATTGTAGGCGAGTACGCAGCCCGCGCCGCCATTGCACTTGGTGCATCAGTTAAGATTTTCGATAATAGCATTTACCGGTTAAAGCGTTTGCAAAACAATATTGGTCAGCGTTTATGGACATCCGTAATTGAGCCACGCATGCTGGCTAAACAATTAAAAACCTGCGAAGTAGCTGTAGGCGCGCTTGGTTCGGAAACCGGCCGCACGCCACTTATAGTTACCGAAGAAATGGTGAGCAGCATGCGCACCGGCGCCGTTATTATAGATGTAAGTATCGACCGTGGCGGCTGTTTTGAAACATCGGAAATTACCACCCACGAATCGCCCATTTTTTTGAAGTATGGCGTTATTCATTATTGCGTTCCCAATATTCCGTCTGGCTTTGCCCGAACCGCGTCGCAAGCTATTTCTAATGTATTAATGCCGCTGCTTTTAGAAGCCGGCGAAGACGGCGGTTTTGAACATATGTTGTGGCATCAAATTCATTTGCGCAGTGGTATTTATTTGTTTAAAGGGGCACTCACCAATTTTTATTTAAGCGAACGGTTTGGACTAAAGTATACCGATTTAAATTTGTTGATTGCAAGCCAACGGTAGCCCACTGTCTCCCGGTGGGGGAACTTAGGTCAGAGCCTTTCTTATCTGGGCATTATTATTTTAAGCTTTTCCTGCTTAACTTAAAACTATTTTTTATAAGTAGTAACTTTTGCAAATGCCCAATAAAATGCAGAACGATGAAAGGAGCGCCGCAACGGAAGTTTCATAGAAGCATTGGTGCTGGCTTAATAAAAAGAGAACGTTTTACAATAAACAATACTGCCTCAAAAAAAGTTTTTTAGCTTTAGGTTTATTCGCTTGGTGACAGTGGGCCAAACCTCTCAATTTCTATTACTTCATCGCAAAAAGAGTACTCCACTTTATCGTTGGAACAAACAATCAACAAACGGTTTTTACAGTGGCTTTCAATTAACGAGTGATACAATTCTATACCGGCGCTATCTAAATTTGAGCATGGTTCATCTAACAGCAAAATGGGCGTTGCGCAAAATATTGCCTGTGCCAGTTTAACGCGTTGTTTCATGCCCGAGGAAAACGCCAATATTTGTTTGTTGGCGGCTGCCGTTAGCCCAATGGTTTCTATTATTTTTTCTGGATTGAAAACATCCATAAAAGGCTTAAAACATTTATGAAAATGAAGAAATTCCAGCAAGGTCATTTCTTCAATTAATTCTACATAAGGAGCGCTAAACGAAAGCTGATGGTGCATTTTTTCGGGCTCTATTAAGGACCCATTTTTTTGGTATTCAACGGTTCCTTCGCTTGGCAACAGTAATCCGGCTATGGTTTGTAAAAAGGTAGATTTTCCAGAGCCATTGGGGCCGGTAATGGCGTAGGCTTTTCCACTTTCAAAGGCTAAATCGGCATGACGAAAAATCCACTCTCTGTTGAAGCGTTTGCCAACATCAGAAAGTTTGATCTTCATCTGTCCCAATTTTTGAATATCGTTTTATAATGCCGGTTTTTGATTCCTGAACGAAGGTTAGAATTTCGGTTTTTAAATCTCCCTCCGGAATTTTTTCGTTGATTAATTGTATAGCCGTTGTGGTGCTGTGGTTGGCTACAAATAAAAGGTGGTAAATGCGGGAAAGTATTTCTATTTGCGCCTGCGAAAAACCGCGGCGTTGCAAACCTACAATGTTTAAACCCATATAGCTCATGGGTTCGCGGGCGGCTTTTACATACGGCGGCACGTCTTTTCTAATTACGGTATGCCCTGCAATGTAGGTATGTGCACCAATGCGGGTAAACTGATGCGCTCCGGCAAGTCCGCCAATAATGGCATAATCGCCAATTTCTACATGCCCGGCAAGCTGCACGCCATTGGCTAAAATTACGTTGTTACCTAAAATGCAATCGTGTGCTACGTGGGCGTATGCCATTAAGAGGCAGTTGGTGCCTACAACGGTTTTCCACTTATCTTTTGTGCCGCGGTTTATTGTTACGTATTCACGAATAGTGGTATCGTCGCCAATTTCGGCAGTAGTTTCTTCGCCAATAAATTTTAAATCCTGCGGAATGGCGCCAATAACAGCGCCGGGGAATATGCGGCACCTGGCACCAATGCGACTATAAGGCAGCAACACCGAATGCGACATAATATGGGACTCATCACCTACGGTTACGTTATCGTGAATAACGGCAAAAGGTTCTACCGTAACGTTGGTGCCTAATTGTGCCGCCGGATGAATTGATGCCAGAGAAGAGATCATGCTTTTACTTTGGGTTTCTTTACAATTTGAGCAACCATTTCGGCTTCGGCCACCAACTTGTCGCCTACAAAAATAGTTCCTTTCATTTCACAAATACCGCGGCGCACAGGGTTCATTAATTCCATTTTTAAAATCATGGTATCGCCGGGTACCACTTTCGCTTTAAACTTGCAATGATCTATCTTTAAAAAGTACGTATCGTAATCATGATCAGGATCTTCGGGGATGGTTAAAATGCCGCCGGTTTGCGCTAAAGCTTCGCACTGAAGCACACCCGGGAAAACACAATTGCCAGGAAAATGTCCCTGGAAAAAGGGCTCGTTGTACGTAACATTTTTTATGGCTACCACGTGCTTTTCCGACAACTCAATCACCTTATCAATTAACAAAAAAGGGTAGCGATGCGGCAGCTTTTTTTCTATTGCGTGAATATCGTACACCGGTGGTTTAGAGGGATCGTAATGAGGAATTTGAGCTTTTAATTTATTTTTTTTAATGTGCTCTTTTATTTTTTTTGCAAATGCTACATTGCTGGAGTGGCCCGGGCGGTTGGCAATAATATGCCCTTTAAACGGAAAGCCTACAAGAGCTAAATCGCCCATTACATCTAACAATTTATGTCGGGCCGGTTCGTTTGGAAAATGCAGCTCCAAATTGTTTAAAAGGCCGCCTTCAGCCACTTTTACGTTTTCTTTATCAAACGCTTTTGAAATGCGCTGCACCTGCTCTTCCGTCACAGGTTTATCAACTACCACAATTGCGTTATTAATATCGCCGCCCCTAATCAGGTTATGATCTATTAAATATTCAAGCTCGTGAAAAAAGCAAAACGTACGGCAGGGAGCAATATCGCTTTTAAACTGCGATAGTTTGGTAAGCGAAGCATGTTGCGTGCCCAGCACCGGCGAGTTAAAATCAATTAACGTATTAATGCGGTAACCATCGTACGGCATTACCACCATTTCTACTTTTTTGTCTTCGTCTATAAACGAAATGTTGTGTTGCAGCGTGTAATAAACCTTTGGTGCTTCCTGCTGCTGTAAGCCGGCTTCTTCTATAATTTTTACAAAAGGCGCGGCGCTGCCGTCAAGTATAGGCACTTCGGCGCCATTAATTTCAATTAATGCATTATCTACCCCGCAACCTACAAGCGCCGCCATTAGGTGTTCGATGGTGCTGATGCGGGCTCCGGAAGCTTCAATAGTAGTGCTGCGCGTAGTATCTACCACATTATCTACATCGGCCTTTACAGTTGGCCTGCCTTCCATATCTACCCTTTGAAAAACTATTCCGGTATTTGGTTTGGCCGGAAGGATATTTATTTCCACTGTTTGCCCCGAATGAATGCCTACGCCTTTGATTGAGGTGGGCGAGAGGAGCGTATGTTGAAACTCCTGCACCGTTTTATTGTCAGCCTGCATAGCGGCGAAAGTATGAAAACTAATGATTTATTAATGTACTTTACAAACTCCAAACAGGTTTTGTAAACCGGTAACGCCTTTTTGCATTTGGTTAGGTGCAAAAACCTTTTAAAAAGGGTACCTGCGGGGCTGTAAAGGCTGAAGATCCCATTTGCACCATTGTACAAGTGTGCGACGCAACAGAGGCTGACTCAACGTACTGCTGCCTGAACCCAAATGGCTGTTCATATACCCCTTTTTTGAATGTTTTTAACTTCCGGAGAAAGAGATTACAGGCGGCTGACCCTTTTTTGATGTTTGAACCTTAAATTTGCACCTTTATGCAGCCTACTTCTACCTTTAATTATTTAGATGCGCCCTCGGCCGGACAAAAGCTGGTGTACGAAATGGCACAGCAAATTCCGGGCACGGTGCAGTATTCTATTAAACGGTTTACAAAACCAACCGGTATTTTAAATGAAGATATGGGCATGCTGCGCTACCATGTAGAGCCTCAAAACAGCGAAAACAACCACCTGGAACTGAGGTTTTGTGTAGCTGGAAATATGTATTGCAGTTCTGATAAAGACGAATGCCAGAAATGTGCTGCGCACCAGTTAAGCAACTGCACTAAAAAGATGGAAAGTGTAGATGTTTTAAGTTTTGTTTTTAGCGCTTCGTTACTGGCGCAATTTATTACATCAAGGCAAAGCGGCCAATCGTTAAGTGATGATATTTTAACCTTTACACATACTTCTTCGTTTTATAAAACAGTGCCGCTGTGTAATAAAATACGCGTGGTGCTGGAAGGTTTGTTGCAACACGATTATACCGACACGTTGCAGAATATCTATGTAAATGCGCAAACGCAAATGCTGCTGCTGTACAGTATGAACTGCATGCTGGGCGAAAAAGAAATTGATACCATTAGCTGTAAGTTTTTAGCAAACGAGCAAGACCGCGAAAAGGTGGTAAAAGCCCGCGCAATATTGTTGCAACACATTGGCGAACCTATAACCATAAAGGAATTAAGCCGCAAAGTGGCCATTAACGAATGTTACCTGAAAAAGGGTTTTAAAGAATTGTTTGGCACTACTATTTTTGAATTTTACCAAAGCCAACGTATGGAACACGCCAAGTATCTGCTTTACGAAAAAGGCTTAAGCGTTACCGATGTATCGGCACTTTTGGGATATTCTTCTATCTCGCATTTTTCCACCGCGTTTAAAAAACATACGGGACTAAAGCCTTGTGAATTGCTTTTTAGATAAAGGGTAAAAACCCTTAAAAAAGGGTATAAACGATAATTGATTAGTTAAAACCTTTGCAAAAGGGTTTTATAAAATTTCGGCTAAACTTTCTTCGGCTGCTTTTATGGTGTTGTCTAAATCTTGCGTAGTTAATGCATTGCTAATAAACCAGGTTTCGAACGCGGACGGCGGCAGGTAAACACCACGGTTTAACATGGCATGAAAAAACTTATTAAATAACGCATTATCGGCTGCCGCGGCGGTTGCAAAATCTATTACCGGTTGTTTACTAAAATGCACGGATAACATGCTGCCCAACTGGTTAATGACAAACGGAGTACCGGCTTTTTCTAACACTTTTTCTAATCCGTTTTTTAAATAAAGCGTTTTTTCTTCCAGCTCGTGGTAAATAGACGGAGATTCTTTTAGTTCTTTTAATAACGTATAACCGGCAATCATGGCCAGTGGGTTTCCGCTTAATGTACCGGCCTGGTAAACGTTGCCAAGCGGAGCAATATGTTGCATTATTTGTTGCCTGCCACCAAAGGCGCCAACGGGCATGCCGGCGCCAATAACTTTTCCATAAGTCAAAAGGTCTGCATCAATGCCTAAACGCTGTTGTGCGCCTCCTTGCGCCAATCGAAAGCCGGTCATTACTTCATCAAAAATCAGTACCATTCCGTGCTTGTCGCATAAAGTGCGCAAACCTTCTAAAAACCCTTTTTGCGGAAGAATGCATCCCATGTTGCCGGCAACGGGTTCAATAATTATAGCAGCAATTTGGTCTTGATTTTCTGATATCAGTTTTTCTACCGCTTCTAAATTATTGTACGGCGCCGTTAACGTATCGGCCGAAACGCCGGCGGTTACACCAGGCACTGTTTGAATATTAAAGGTTGCCATGCCGCTTCCGGCTTTAACCAAAAAAGCATCGGCGTGGCCGTGGTAACAACCTTCAAATTTAATGAACTTATTTCTGCCGGTGTAGCCTCTTGCCAGGCGAATGGCGCTCATGCATGCTTCGGTTCCGCTGCTAACCATGCGAACTAAATCTACATTTGGCGCCATGCTTTTTATCAGTTCCGCCATGTCGGTTTCCAACTCTGTAGGTGCGCCAAACGATGTGCTTTCCGTAGCTTTTTGCTGTATAGCTTTTACAACAGGTTCGTAGGCATGACCCAAAATCATTGGTCCCCAGGAGTTAATGTAATCAAGATATTTATTGCCATCGGCATCATACAAATAAGCGCCTTTTGCCCGCTGCATAAAAATGGGGGTTCCGCCAACACTTTTAAAAGCCCGAACGGGTGAATTGACTCCGCCGGGAATAGACATTTGCGCTTGATGAAATAATTGCTGGCTTTTTTGAATGTTCATGATGTTTGTTTTTTGCCACTATTACATTAAGTCGATAAGGGGTGAAAAGTCTAAAGTGTGGCGTAGACTTTTTTTGTCTTTTCGGCTAACTTAATAATCTAACTGCATCTTTTGCAAAGTACGTTGCTATTAAATCGGCGCCGGCTCTTTTAAAAGACGTAAGTGTTTCAATGATGGCTTTTTCTTCATTTATCCAACCCATTTTTGCAGCGGCTTTTATCATTGCATATTCGCCGCTAACGTTATATACACTAACCGGAACCCTGGCATTATTTTTAATTTCACGTACTATATCTAAATACGCCAAACCTGGTTTTACCATTACAATGTCTGCGCCTTCAGCGATATCCATTTGTGCTTCCCGCACCGCTTCCAAACGGTTTGCAAAATCCATCTGGTAGGTTTTTTTATCGCCAAAACCGGGTGCCGAATCCAAGGCGTCTCTAAACGGACCATAAAAGCACGAAGCGTATTTTGCGCTATACGCCATGATGCCGGTTTTGGTAAAACCATTTTCTTCCAATGCTTTTCTTATAGCGCTAATGCGCCCGTCCATCATATCGCTGGGCGCTACAAAATCGGCGCCGGCGGCTGCATGACTAACACTCATTTTAGCCAGCACTTCTACTGTTGCATCGTTTATAATTTCGTTGCCCTCTACAATGCCATCGTGCCCAAAAGTTGAATAAGGGTCCAACGCCACATCGGTCATAATCACCATATCGGGCACTGCATCTTTAATGGCTTTTATACTCCGTTGCATTAAGCCATTTGGGTTTAGGGCTTCCGTTCCCATATTATCTTTTACGCCATCGTGAGGTTTTACAAAAAGCAACACGCTTTTTAAACCCATGCTCCACAGTTCTCTTACCTCTTTTACCGTAAGGTTTAAACTTCGGCGGTAGTAGTTAGGCATTGATGGTATTTCTAACATTTCATCGTGCCCTTCTGATATAAATAGCGGTACAATAAAATCGTTTGGTGTAAGAATGGTTTCGGCAGCAAGGCTGCGAATGGCAGATGACTGGCGAAGAATACGAGGACGTTGGTGTAAGATCATGCAATTAAATTATAATCTAGAGGTTTTGGTGTTTATTGTAAACAGCAATGCTGCCGCGGAAGCAATTATATAAAGTGCTAATTTTTGTTCCCCAAAACCCATAAAATTCTTTTTTTAAAATTTACAAAAGAAAGGAGCTACACCCAGCTTTTTGGATGCAGGCATACGTCTACTAACTTTTCTTCTTCGCTTCCCTTTTTTGGTTGATGATCGTATTCGAACCGAACGGTTGGCGGAAGGCTCATTAAAATGCTTTCAATGCGACCATTGGTTTTTAATCCAAACAAAGTTCCGCGGTCGTGCACTAAATTAAATTCTACATAACGTCCGCGACGAATTTCCTGCCAGTGTTTTTGATCAGCAGAATAAGACATGTTTTTTCGTTTTTCTACAATTGGTAAATAGGCTTGCAAAAAAGCAAGACCGCAACTTTTACCAAAGTCCATCCAAAACCCGGTGCTGTACTTTTCCGAAGCCCGTTGATGATCGTAAAAAATGCCGCCAATGCCGCGCCGTTCGCCGTTTCGATGCGTATTTACAAAGTAGTCGTCGCAGGTTTTTTTAAAAGACGGGTAAAAGGCTGCATCAAACTCATCGCATACGTTTTTATAGGTTTGATGAAAATGAACGGCATCTTCTTCAATTAAATAATAAGGTGTAAGATCGGTTCCGCCACCAAACCAACGGTCAATAATCTGGTTTTGTTCGTTGTATAATTCAAACATTCGGTAGTTGCAATGTATGGTAGGTACAAATGGATTTTGTGGGTGTATAACGAGGCTGATGCCTGCTGCAAACCATTTGTCGCCATCCATATGGAGTTGCTTTCTCATAGCATCGGTCACAGCTCCAAAAACAACCGATGTATTAACGCCACCCTTTTCAAACACTTTTCCATTAGCAATAACTCTTGTTTTTCCGCCGCCGCCTTCGGGGCGATGCCAGTTATCTTCTTTAAACTTCGCTTCGCCATCGGCTGCTTCAAGCGCTGCGCAAATCTGGTTTTGAAGATCGTGAATGCAGGCTGTCCATAACGCACTCTGTCCCTCAGTGGGGGAACTTAAGATTGTATTTTCTTCCTTGTACGACATCTGTCTAAGATTGTGGCTGTTTACGTACCCTTTTTTAATGGTTTTTATTTGAAGAATGGAACCTCCTCAATTATAAAATACTTATTAGTGATTTCAATAGCCTAATTATCTGATATAAAAGAATTAAAAACTATCTGTTGTAAGCCTTACTGAAACAAACAGGGTTTTTCAAACCTAAGTTCCCCCACCGGGGGGTAATGGGCTGTACTCTTTAACGGCATCTACAAAAGCTTTGGCATGATCTACCGGAATGTTGGGCGTAATGCCATGACCAAGGTTGGCTATGTAAGATTGCGTTCCAAAACCATCAATCATTTCTTTTACCCATTGTTTTATTTTCGGTATTGGGGCCAGCAGTTTTGCAGGATCGAAGTTTCCCTGCAAAGTGATGTTATTGTTTGTAAACGATCGGGCCATTTGTGGTGTAATTGTCCAGTCAATTCCAATACCGCTTGCCGAGCTTTTACTTAAATCCTGCAACGCATGCCAGGTGCCTTTTGGAAATAAAATGACTGGTGCAAAGGGACTAACGGCATCGGAAATTTGTAAGAGATAAGGTTGCGCAAACATTTTAAAATCGGCTGGGGATAAGGCACCTGCCCAACTATCAAATACCTGCACTACATCGGCGCCGGCCGTAACCTGCGCTTTTAAATAATCGATAGTTATGTTGGTAATTTTTTGCAACAGCCGGTGGGCTAATGCAGGTTTTGTGTAGGCAAACTGTTTGGCGGTTTCCCATGTTTTACTGCCTTTGCCTTCTACCATATAACAAAGTATCGTCCAGGGCGCACCAGCAAAACCAATTAGCGGCACACGTCCGTTTAAGCTTTTTTTTGTGAGTGATAAAGCATCTAACACATAGTGTAAATGTTGTGCCGCATCGGCTGTATTCAACGCATCAATGTCGGCCTCTGTCCTCATTACTTTTGGTAGTGATGGTCCTTTTCCTTCTTCCATTAAAACCTCTAAACCCATGGCCTGCGGAATAACTAATATATCGGAAAAGATAATGGCTGCATCTACACCAATCTGGTCAATGGGCTGCAACGTAATTTCGGTAGCCAGTTCGGGTGTTTGCACACGGGTAAAGAAATCGTACTTTGCTTTTAACTTTAAATAATCGGGCAAGTATCTTCCTGCCTGGCGCATCATCCACACGGGTGGCCGCTCCACGTTTTCTTTTCGCAGCGCTTGTAACAGCAGGTCGTTTTTTAGGTGGTTCATTCTTTATTTTTTGCTTGAAAATAAGCCAGTGCTTCGCGAGCTAATTCTATTTTGCTGGTAACATTTCCAACTTGTATTTTTTGATTTTTATATTGCCGAATGGCTTCAGCAGTGGTTTTGCCAATGGCAAACAAAGTGGTAACCGGCGTAGTTTTGTTTACGCCAAAAAACGAATGCACAGCACTTGGGCTGTAAAATAAAATACCGTCGTACACTTTATCAATAACGCAGGGTTGCTCCAATGTTTCGTAAACAACCACTTCTTCTGCATTTTTTCCTTCCGATTTAAACTTATTTGGCAGTTCATCTCTACGCTTATTGCCACAAAAGAAAATTACGTTGTTTACGCCATCGTCAATCATGCGTTCGCCAAGCCTTTCAGCGTTTTCGGCGGTGGCAATTATGGTTGCAAGAGGCAGCTGTTCTCTTATTAATTTTTCTGTTGTGCTGCCAATGCAGTACACCTGCCAGTGGCTACCCTTTTCGGCTTGTTTTTGTACGGCTGTTACGGCGTTCATACTGGTAAAAACTACAGTGCGAGGCTGCTTGGCCAATTCTTTAATTCGTTGAAGTACTTCGTCCGTTTCAACAGGCTGCGTATCAATAAAAGAAAGTTCTTCTACTTCAATATTTTGCTCCGCCGCTTCGGCAATAAATTCTCCTGGAAGCGGCCGCGTGGTTAATAAAAATCGTTTAGTTTGATCCATTTCGAATGTTATAAATAATTTTTTCTGCCGTGGGGTTTGTTAACAGTTCTTCTGCCATTGCGATGCCCAATCCAAGGCTTTGGGCTATAGCTACTTCTTTACTTACTTCTATTTTTTCGGCGCCATCAATACTGCAAATATTTCCTTTAAAAAGCACTCTGTCCCCGGTAATTTGTGCCAGCGCACTAATAGGAGTGGAGCAGCCGCCCATTAACACCCGCAAAAAATCTTTTTCCATTTGGGCGCATAAAGCAGTGGCTTCGTGGTTAAACGGCTGGCAGCTATCAAAGGCAAAATTGTCTTCATCTCTACACACAATCATAATGGCGCCTTGCGATGGTGCAGGTAACATCCAGTTTAGGTCGATGGATTTTTTTGGGCGCAAATTAATACGTTCTAAGCCGGCGGCCGCAAAAATGGCTCCATTCCAACTGCTTTGCTCCAACTTACGTAAGCGTGTGTTTACATTGCCCCGAAGGTTTACTGTTTTATGTCCGGGATAGCGGTGCAGCCATTGTGCCACGCGGCGCACAGAGCCGGTTGCCACAGTGAAAGGTGCTTGATGCATGGTGCGTGAAGTTTCACCAGACGATAATTGCCGCTCTTCACTATTGCTACTTAATTCATTACTCACCGTTGACCACTCTTCTTTATACACCAAAATATCTTTGTAAGAAGCCCTTTTTAAAACAGCTGCTTTTTTAATGCCATTTGCAAGTGTTGTTGGTACATCTTTCATAGAATGCACTGCAATATCTATCCGGTTATTTAGCAAAGCCGCATCTAAAGTTTTTGTAAATAAGCCCTGCACGCCTAACGCATATATTGGAGTAATGGTGTCTTTATCGCCTTCGGTTTTCATGGGCACCAACTCTGATGCAATGCCGGAATTTTGAAGCAAGGTATGTACTGTAGTGGCTTGCCACACCGCCAGCTCACTATCGCGGGTGCCAATGCGTAAAAGCTTTTTCATTTAATTTAGCCCTCGTGTGCTGATGAATGCATTAATAGCAGCAATGTATTGGCAGCCGCGCTGATTTTCTACCCGCACTTTGCCGGCAGTTTCGTTTAATACTTTTTGTATTTGAACCTCCATCTTTTTAGGACAGTGGCCTTGTGGATTTTGCGTTGTTAGCGGATCTGTATAAATCTCTTTTAATTTCGATTTCAAATTTTTAAGCATAGGTACATGCTTGCGCATTTCGCACCATTCTGTAAACTCGTTAATTAAAGCAGTGCAAACGGCCTTTGCTTTAGGTATTTCCCCTTCACGCATTTGTAGCGTGGTGTCTTTCATTTTCGATAACTCGTCCACATTCACCATTTGTACATTAGGTAGCGCCTGCGCTGCCGGTTCTACGTTATACGGTATGGAAAGATCGATAATTAACTTGGAAGTTTGCCCGGCTAGATGAGAGGCTAAAATGGTAGGTTCGCTGGCATTTGTAGCTACTAAAATAATGTCTGCCTTTTTTAGTTCAGAAGCCAGGTTTTCCAGCGGCGCAGCGCGCAGGCCAAGCTCTAAAGCCAGCTCAATAGCTTTTTCTGGCGTGCGGTTAATCAGTGTAATGTTTTTGTTGTTTAAATAGTCCACCAGGTTTTTGCAGGTGTTGCGGCCAATTTTTCCTACGCCCAACAGCAATATGTTTTTTGAAGAAGGCTCTTTTACAGAGGCCCGAAGGTATTGTACGGCAGCAAATGAAACAGATACAGTGCCGCCACTGAGCGTTGTGGTGTTTTTAATTATTTTAGAAGATTGCAATACGCAGTTAATCAAACGTTCGCAAAAGGCCCCGATGGCGGCGTTTTCTTTAGCAAACTTTACTGCTGTTTTTAGCTGTCCTACAATTTCATAATCACCCAATATTTGAGAATCGAGGCCGGCGCCTACATGAAATATGTGTTCAATAGCTGCCGGACCTTTTTTGATGTAGGCCGAAGCTTTAAATGTATTAACGGAACCGGCTGTTTGAGCACAAAGAAGATTAATTAACTCGTCGCTGCTGTGAGCAAAACCGTAAATTTCGGTGCGGTTACAGGTAGAAAGAATAAACAGTTCGTTTAAACCCTGAAGCGCGGCAGCTTGTAAAATGGCACTGTATTGATCTTTATTAATAGCAAAAAGCCCACGAACTGCTGCATCAGATTTTTTGTAATTGATACCGGCTATAAAAAAGTTGCCTATGTTCTTAAAATAATGTGCCTCCATTCTTAAAGTTCAAGTACTATCCCCGGCTGCAAAAGTAGCTGCACAAAAGGTAGGGAGGGTCATGTATCTGTCATTGCACTGTCATTTGCCCATGTGATTTTAATCAGGTTTGTCATTTACCCAAAGGAAAAAATGGTTTTGTGTAAAGAGATGTTATTACCTGTTTACTTTTGCGCACTATTTCAAACACATGAAGAGAGGAATAATATTAATGAACTTAGGTTCGCCCGATTCTACAGAAGTAAAAGAAGTTCGGCGCTACCTAAACGAGTTTTTGATGGACGAACGCGTGATTGATAAGCCGTGGCTTTTAAGAGCGTTGTTGGTACGCGGAATTATTGTTCCGTTTCGGGCGCCAAAATCGGCGGCTGCATATAAAACTATTTGGACAAAAGAAGGTTCGCCTTTAATAGTAATTAGTAAAGAGCAGGAAAAAGCGTTGGCAAAAGAGGTAAGCGAACCCGTTACCATTGCTATGCGTTACGGCGCTCCTTCGCCGGCGGAAGCGTACGATTTGCTGCTTAAAGATAGTCCCGACTTAGAAGAAATCGTGGTGGTGCCCATGTACCCGCATTATGCCATGAGCTCATACGAAACGGCTGTAGAATATGCTAAAAAACATCACAAAAAGGGGGGCTACAATTTTAAACTAACCTTTATAAAACCATTTTATAACAACGATGATTATATTGATGCTCTGTGCCACAGCATGGCGCCTTTTTTAGAGCAGGAGTACGACCAGATTTTGTTTTCGTATCATGGTATACCAGAGCGCCACATATTAAAATGCGACCCTACAAACCAACATTGCTTAAAGGTTGATAATTGCTGCGAAGTGCCATCAGAAGCACACCAGTTTTGCTACCGCCACCAATGCTGGACAACAACAAACTTAGTTGCCGAAAAGTTAGGCATACCGAAAGAAAAACGAGGCTTTTCGTTTCAAAGCCGCCTTGGCCGCGATCCCTGGCTGAAGCCTTATACCGCCGTGCGATTAGCAGAATTACCCAGCGAAGGTGTAAAAAAAGTATTGGTTGTGTGCCCTGCTTTTGTATCGGATTGTTTAGAAACGATTGAAGAAATGGGTGAAGAAGGGAAAGAAATTTTTGAAAAAGCAGGCGGCGAGCATTTTACCCTAATTCCCTGCTTAAACGTGGAGCCGCTTTGGATTAAAACCATTGCCAACTGGGTAAAAGAATATGCAGCGGGAAAAAAAGAGATGATTTTTGAAATAAAACAAGACTTTGAAAAAGTAAAAGACAGAATGTAAAAGATGAAATTAAAAAGTTTACTGCAACAAAAGTTCTTTCACATTTGACTTTTACATAAGATATTTTTTTTTACGATGATATACAACAGAAACTTTTAAAATTTAAAAAAGTACATATTAAAAGACAGGAGCTCTCTACCGTTTTTCTCTACATTTTACATTCTAAACTTTGCAATGTATCTCTATCTGAAAGCAATTCATATTATTTTTATAGTTACCTGGTTTGCCGGTATGTTTTACATAGTGCGCCTGTTTATTTACAATGCCGAAGCCTCTGAAAAAGAAGAACCTGCGAAAAGCATTTTGCAAAGCCAGCTTTCTGTTATGATCAGGCGTTTATGGTTTGGTATTACGTGGCCTTCGGCTGTGTTAACTGCTGTGTTTGGGCCTTTGGTTTGGTTTCAATTAGAAGGTACGCCACAATGGCTTTGGATAAAATTGGCCTTTGTTGTTGGTTTGTATATTTATCACTTTTCGTTGCATGCACTGTACAGGCAGCAGGCAAACGGCCTTTTTAAATACAGCTCGCAACAACTGCGCATTTGGAACGAAGTGGCCACTGTTTTTTTGATAGCTATTGTAATGCTTGCAACGGTAAAACAGAGTATTTCTTTTGTATGGGGTTTAGTTGGACTAATGCTTTTTGTAATTGTGCTGATGAGCGCCATTAAGATTTATAAAAACATCAGAAATAAGTAAAGAAGTTTGCCGCAACGGCGCGCAAAATCTTCCTCGTTCTTTATCATTTTGGTTCTTTCCGGCTTAGCAATTTTATAGAAACTAGTTTACCCCTTTTATGCAGGTATTTCTTCTGTAACCAAATTGTTTTTTGCCGCTAATCGTTTCTTTTTTCGGGTTCGGTTCCACCACATAATAGTGCCTGTTATAGGAAAAGTAACGCCAAGTAAACAAACGATGAATGCAACAATTTTCGATGGGATTCCCCAAATGCTTCCGGTATGTACGGGCTTAAATGTAGAGCGCACTTTGGCGCCCAGGCTTCTATTGCCAAACGGCACCTTTTGTAATACATCGCCCGAAAACTGGTCAATATAAACAGCATCGGTAGCCGACTCATGCAGCGCATTTTTAGGCAACGCCGAAACAGCAATTGCATCGGTAATATCTTTGGGTAACGATACAGTGTAATAAACGGCATTGCTGTAGGTTTGCCTCGCCGAGGTCAACGCTTGCTCCAAACTTAATTTTTCAGTGGCTTTGTAAACCGATTTTGGTGGTGGCGGCGCCTTCAGTGGCGAGTTGGTAACCTGGTAAATGCCTTTGTTAAACCATTCAAAACTCCAGGCCAAGCCTGTAAATGCAAAAATAAATAAGAAAATGGCGCTGTAAAATCCAAACACCAAATGCAAGTCGTGGTTAATGCGTTTCCAGCTTGCATTTTGTTTAATTTTTAATTGCCGTAACATTATTCTTTTTGTTTTTGGCCACCATAGAATAATGCCTGTAATTAATATAAAAAGAAAAATGGCAGTAGCTACACCGGTAATTAATTTTCCAATACTATTTTCGCCTCCAAGTAACCACCGATGAAGCGCAAACACCTGGTAAAAACCTGTTTCTTTATAACTGTATTTTTCTAAAATGGCCCCGTTGTAAGGGTTTACAAAAATGGTAAAACTAGGTTGTTTTTGCGGAGCACCTTTCGGGGCTTCTATCCCTTTTTTAAGTGTTTCATCGGCAAGCACCACATTTATTTCTGCCGATCTGTCGCCGGCTTCGTAGAGTTTCAGGTTATTTACTTTCGCTGTAGGATAGGCGCTTTTTACTCCTGAAATTAAAGCGTCGGCAGTAACTTTGGAGCCTTGTTGCGGCACAAAATATCGGTCTTTATTCAGTGCCATTTGCGCCTCTTTTTCAAATACCAAAATGGCGCCCGTTAAGCAGCAAATTAAAATTACAAGGCCCGCAGCAAAGCTTAAGTATAAATGTATTCGGCGGAAAAAGACTTTTATCATTATAAAGAGCATAAAATGCAAAAAGAGGTAAAACCGATGAATGTTGCCCTTTTTTTACATCTGTTTAATTAAAATTTATAACTAAGTGTTGCCACAAACTGCCGCGGTGCAATAGGGTTTATGCTGTAGTTTTCGTGTACATAATAATTAAACGTATTGGTAATATTTGCAACTTTTGCCATTAGCGAAAGTTGTTTTAAACACCATCCTGCCGAAACATCAACAGTGGTAAAATGGGGTACAGCAATTAACCTGGAGTAGTTTTGCGTTTGCCCCACGGTGTTGTTCCAACCACCAAACCGGTTGCCGGTATAAAAAACAGCAGCACCCATTTTTAGCCCTTTTAATGCACTTGATCGAAGGGTGTAAAAGGCGCTCATATTGGCAGTGTGCGCGGGCGTATTTACCAATCGCTCGCCTTGTACATAATTGCCTTTTGCAGCCGCTGTTTTGGTGTACCTCATGTAGTTGTAGCTATAGCCGGCAATAAATTGTAAGCCGTTTACGGGCTGCCCGGCGAGGTCTATTTCCACACCTTCAGAGGTGGTTTGGCCGGTTAATTCCTTTAAGCTTGGGTTGGTGTTTTGGGTAATTCCATCTGCCGAAAACTGGGCAGTTTGTGCCAGGTTGTTGTTTATTATTCTGTACACTGTAAGGTTTGTCGAAAGTTTACCCGAGATTAAATCATTTTTCACACCTAATTCAAATTGATCTACAATGGATGGCGGCAAAGCGTTTCCGTACACATCGGTACCGCTGTTAACGTTAAACGAGTTGGCGTAGGAGGCAAAAAGCGAAGAATTAGGAAGGACGCGGTACACCAGGCCGAGGCGAGGCGAAAAGGCCTGATTGTCCCGCGAAACACCGTAGGAGCGTGTGCCGGTTACCAGGTTGGTAGAATCGGCCGGGCGAGCCTGCTGGTACGACCAACGTACGCCGGCAAGTAGTTTTATTTTCTTGCTGATGCTTATTAAATCCTGAACATAGCCTCCAATACGAACAGTTGGAGTTTTTATCAGCCTGATTTTACTAGCCTCCGGAATGTCTGTACGGGGCGTGTATTTCGATTGGTCTAAAATATTGATTGTGTCGTAAATAAGGGGCTGGTTGTACGCGTAGTTTTGAATGAAATAACGGTCCGCATCAATACCTGCTAATAATGTATGTTCTAAAGCGCCTGTTTTAAATTTTCCGGTAAGATTAGTTTGCGCTGTTATGTATGCCTCGCTTGTGTTTGATCTTCCCAGCGGACGTTTCCATTTACCGTTGGAGTCTGCCTGAATTCTTTCGGTAGAATAATAATCACGCGTATATTTTTGAAAAGAAATGATGGTATTCAGCTTCCAATCATTTCTAAAAAGTTGTTTTAATGATGCCGATGCAGTGCTTTGATTAGTGGTTGCGTATTGCCAGGGCGTGCCCAAAAAAGTTTCTCGCGAAAGGGTTGAAATCTTAGTGTTGTCCAGGCTTCCAATGCCGAAATCGGGCGTAAACTTGTGCAGTAAATAATCGCCCTGAACCAGCAATTCGGTTTTGTTTCCAAGCTTAAACAGGAGCGAGGGATTTATATAATAGCGTGTAGAATGAACCACATCCCGAAAGCTTTCGGCTGTTTCAAACGTGCCGTTAACGCGGTAAGCAATGCCCGAAGCAAGGGGGCCGAAAACATCTACCGAAGGTTTTAATAAGCTAAAGCTACCGGCCCGCACCGCCACCTCGCCGCCGAACGAAAATTTTGGCTGCTTGGTTACCATATTTATAATGCCGCCAGGCGCTACATTGCCGTACAAAATAGCGGCGCTGCCTTTTAGCACTTCTACTTTATCCAGCGAGCTCATTTCGGGCATGGCGCCGCTGTTAACCCGGGCGCCATTTTTAAATAAATTTCCGCTTGAAAACGAATAGCCGCGTGCATAGAAATTTTCCTGCGTGCTTGCTCTTGCCGTGCCTAAATAAATTCCGTTTACGTTTTTTACCACGTCGCTCAGGCGCAAAGCTTGCTGGTCTTTTATAGTGCTTTGTCCAATAACAGCAATGCTTTGCGGCAAATCCATCGGGTTAATATCAACCTTACCCACGGAAACTATTTTTTCGTTCAGGCTTTTTTGAGATTGTACCAAAACTGCGGAAAGCAGCTTTGCATCTTCCACCAAAACAAAGGAAACCGGCGTTACCACACCTTCTGAAACAATAACCCCTTTTTCGATACTTTGCAAGCCGGCCATTGAAAGGAGCAAAGTGTAATTTCCGGTTTTTACGCCCTTTATTATAAAGTTTCCGCTTTCGTCTGTAATAGTATTTTTTAAAGTGCCTTTTAAGTAAACTGTTACACCTGCTGCGGGCATATTATCGGTAGTAGTAACCTTGCCGTGGATAGAACCGCCCGCTGTTTCGTCTTCGGGCGGCAGCTCTAAATGAAGCGCGGAAGAAATCTGGGCTGAAAGCCCCAGTTGAAAAAAAGCCAATACAATTAATAAACCAATCTTTTTCACTCTTTATAAATTTTGTGCAAATTAAAGCCGCCCCTTTTTAGTAACCTGCCGCATTGGGAAAAATGAATTACGGAAGCGGGAAAAGCTGGGCATGCACCACCTTTTAGGTTATGAATAAACCTTGATTTACCCCTTTTTGAGAGGTTTTTAGCCAGGATAGATATACCTTTTTAGGTGAAAAGATTTGATAGTTCTGGCAGAGCAAAAACGTTCAAAAAAGGGTATCGCCATTATAAACGGATGGCTACAGAACCCTTTTCAAAAGGTTTTATAAACTTTTCCGCTCTACAACGCCGTATTTATTGGCAGTGAACTCCGCCATTTTAATACTTCTATTAAATGGCTGCCTTTGCTTTGGCCGCCTGCCTACATGAGTATCATTTGTTACCTTTGCACACATTTTAAAAAAAATAAGTTTATAGGGCCCTATATGGCAAAAAAATATAAAGAATTTAAACATCTGAATCTTCCCGCAATTGAAGCAGAAATACTGGAAAAATGGAGGCTTGAGCAAGCTTTCGAAAAAAGTGTTTCTATTCGACAAGGAGCCGAACCATTTGTGTTTTACGAAGGTCCGCCAAGTGCCAATGGTTTGCCGGGCATTCATCATGTTATATCCCGCACATTAAAAGATTTGGTGTGCCGCTACAAAACGGCGCAAGGTTATAAAGTAGAGCGTAAAGGCGGATGGGATACACACGGACTGCCTGTTGAGCTTGGTGTAGAAAAAGAACTGGGCATTACTAAAGAAGATATTGGCGTAAAGATTACGGTAGAAGAATACAACCAAAAATGCAGAGAGGCGGTATTGCGCTATAAAGATAAATGGGATGACCTAACCACTAAAATGGGTTATTGGGTAGATTTAAACAACCCCTATATTACCTATAAAAACGAATACATAGAAACGTTGTGGTGGTGCCTAAAAGAACTTTATAAAAAGGGGTTGCTGTACAAAAGCGTTTCTATTCAACCTTATTCGCCCGCTGCGGGTACAGGTTTAAGTTCCCACGAATTAAATCAGCCTGGAACGTACCGCAACGTAAAAGATACCAGCGCTACTGTTTTATTTAGGGTTTTCAAAAATCAAAAAAGCAACTTTTTATTTGATGCAGTTAAAGGTCAACCGTCAACTGTAAACTGTCAACTGTTTCTGCTTGCCTGGACCACCACGCCGTGGACGCTTCCTTCCAACCTGGGCTTAACCGTTGGGCCAAACATCGACTATGTTTTGGTAAAAACATTCAACCCTTATACACACGAGCCGCAAAACGTAATTCTTGCAAAGGCATTGCTACATAAATATTTTCAACCCGAAGGCGAAAACGGCAATGAAAATGACGTTGCAGCTTCGAAAAACAAGCCAGGTGCGCAGGTGGCTTCCCCTACCGGGGGAGGTCGGGAAGGTGCTATTCCATGGGAAATACTTTCAGAATTTAAAGGTAAAAACCTGGAAGGTATTGAATATGAACAGCTTCTTCCTTTTGAGGCCGCTTCGGCAAAAGCCATCGAAGCCATTACGCCCGGTGCAAAGCCATTTCGCATTTTATTGGGCGATTATGTAACCACCGAAGATGGTACCGGCATTGTGCATACAGCGCCTGCATTTGGTGCTGATGATTACCGCGTTGGTAAAAAATACAACATCGGTATTTTAACGCTTGTAGATAGAGAAGGAAAGTTTGTAGATGGTGTGGGCGAATTTTCGGGGCGTTACATAAAAAACTATAAAAGCGATGACGGATATGTTGATGTAAACGTAGACATATCGGTAAAATTAAAAAAAGAAGGACGGGCGTTTAAAGTTGAAAAATACGAGCACAGTTACCCGCATTGCTGGCGTACCGATAAACCTGTGGTGTATTACCCGCTGGACGCCTGGTTTATAAAAACAACAGCGGTAAAAGACCGAATGGTAGAGCTAAACAAAACCATTAACTGGAAACCCGCAAGTACCGGCACCGGCCGCTTTGGAAACTGGCTGGAGAACGTTGTGGATTGGAACCTTAGCCGCAGCCGCTATTGGGGAACGCCGCTTCCTATTTGGCGTTCAGAAGACGGAACCGAAGAAATTTGTATTGGTTCTATGGATGAATTAAAAGCCGAAATAAAAAAGGCTGCTCAGGTACTTGGCAAAGCGGTCAACGGTGAACTTTCAACTGACGACTTAGACTTGCATAAGCCTTTTGTAGATGAAATAGTGCTGGTTTCCCAAACTGGAAAACCAATGCGCAGGGAGCCGGACCTGATAGATGTTTGGTTCGATTCGGGCGCCATGCCGTACGCTCAATGGCATTTTCCTTTCGAAAATGAGGATGCGTTTAGCCAGGCTTTCCCGGCTGATTTTATCGCCGAAGGTGTAGATCAAACCCGTGGTTGGTTTTATACGCTGCATGCTTTGGCCGTTATGTTGTTTGATTCGGTGGCGTATAAAAATGTAGTTTCCAATGGGCTGGTGCTTGATAAAAACGGTGTGAAAATGAGCAAACGCCTCGGCAACGTGGTAGATCCGTTTGCCACCCTGGAAAAGTTTGGTGCCGATGCTACCCGCTGGTATCTTATTACAAACGCATCGCCGTGGGATAACTTGAAGTTTGATTTGGAAGGCATTAAAGAAGTGCAGCGAAAGTTTTTTGGAACGCTGTACAATACCTACCAGTTTTTTGCCTTGTACGCCAATGTAGACCGCTTTTCGTTTAACGAAGAATACATATCCGTTGCCAGTCGGCCAGAAATTGACCGATGGGTGCTATCCTCGCTTCATACCTTAATTAAAAAAGTTACTGCGGCTTTTAATGAATACGAACCAACCACAGCCGGCCGCTTAATAGAAGATTTTGTAGATGAACACCTGAGCAATTGGTATGTGCGCCTTAGTCGGCGCCGGTTTTGGAAAGGCGAGTACGAAAGCGATAAGATTTCCGCCTATCAAACCCTTTACGAATGCCTGGAAACAGTGGTTAGATTAATGGCGCCAATTTCGCCTTTCTTTTCCGACGAGTTATTTATCAGCTTAAATGCAGTTACCCAAAAGCACACAGAAGCTTCGGTTCATCATGTACTGTTTCCAACAGCCAAAGAAGAGCTTATAGATGCACCGTTGGAAGAACGCATGCAACTGGCGCAGGATGTGTGTTCGCTTATTCTATCGCTGCGCAAAAAAGAGGCTATCAAAGTTCGGCAGCCGCTGCAAAAAGCCTTAATTCCAGTTTTTTATTCCCAAATGCAGCAGCAATTGCAAAAGGTAGAAGACCTGGTAAAAACAGAAGTAAACATCAAAGAGCTACAATACCTTTCTTCCTCCGAAAGTTTTATAAAAAAGAGCTTAAAGCCAAATTTTTCTGCACTAGGGAAAAGATTGGGTTCAAAAATGAAAACGGTAGCGGCGGCTTTAGGGCAACTATCGCAGCCGGAAATTGCCCTTTTTGAAAAAGAAGGACAGTTTTCGATTTCTTTTAATGGGGGCGAAACGGCAGATTTATTGCTGAGCGAAGTGGAAATTGTAAGCGAGGATATTCCAGGCTGGTCAGTGGCATCAAAAGGAGCGCTAACGGTAGCGTTAGATATAAACATTACGCCGGAACTGGTGGACGAAGGGCTTGCCCGGGAGTTTGTAAATAAGCTTCAAAAGCTGCGCAAAGACGGAGGTTTTGAACTTACCGACCGAATAGAAGTACAGGTAGCCGCCACAAATAGCATAAATGCCTCATTAATAAAGTATAATAGGTATATTTGCGCCGAAATTCTGGCTGATGAGCTGGAATTAAATCAAGATATTAACGATGGCACCGAGATAGAAGTAAACGACAATCTATTACGTGTAAAAGTTTTAAAAAAGGGGTAAAACCGTATGGCAACAAAAAAAACAGCTCCAAAACAAGCAGGTAAATCTGCAGCGCCCGAAAAAAAGGCCAACACGGCCCAAACTTCCGTCGCCCGTACAGCACCAGCAAAAGCCGGCAAAGCGGCCGCAAAGCCCGTTGTAAAACAAGCCGCGCCCGCTAAAAAGCAAGCAGCAAAGGAACCGGTGAAAGGGAAAGCTGCAGCGTCAAAAACTGCGGCAAAGCACATAGATGCCCAAAAAGAAGCGCCAAAGGCCAAAACAGCACCTGTAAAAAGAGCCGATCCAATAAAAAAACCTGTAGTTGCGGCTAAATCTCAGCAAGAAGTAAAGCCCGAGATAAAGCCTTTGGAAAAGCCCGTTGCCAAAAAAGAAGCTCCAAAAGCGGTAAAAACGGTGGCAATACCCAAAACATCTACCACTAAATCAGTAAAGTACGAGCCTGAATTCATGAAATCTGTGTTAGATAAGAAAAAGCAGCAGCAGGAAAGCGGGCCTACACAGCGCTATTCCGACGGAGAACTGATTGAATTTCGCGACCTCATTAACCGAAAATTAGACAGCGCCAAAAAAGAACTTACGTACTTGCAAGGGCTAATTACCCGTAAAGATGATAGTGGCGATTTAGACGAAGGCCGTTATATGACTATGGAAGATGGCAGCATGAGCATGGAAAGAGAGCAATTGAGCCAAATGGCCAGTAGGCAAATTCAGTTTATTGACCACCTGGAGAAAGCCATTATGCGCATAGAAAATAAAACCTATGGTATTTGCCGGGTTTCTGGAAAGCTAATTGATAAAGCACGTTTGCGTGCTGTGCCACATGCTACATTAAGCATGGAGGCAAAGCAAACCATGAACAGGTAAGAACAAAATTGTTGTATAAAAGCCCTTTGGTTTACCAACTGAAGGGCTTTTTTGTGTTCTAAAACCTATCCAAAAGGGTACACCAGCCGCTTAAACCATCCGTATTTATTTTACCGCGGCACACGTAACTTTACAAATAAGGAAAAAGAAAGCGCAAAAACTGCCCAAAAAGGGTCTGTTTTGGTGTAAACGGCTTTGTGCACAACTAAAAATCAGAAATAAAAAGAGATATGAGGGTTGAATTTTCGTACGATAAAAAGCAGGTAGTGCAGGGTTTACGGTATCATTTCCTATCCAGGCCCGAAATAAGAATTATGATTGTTGCGGTGAATGTATTTGCGTTTAGTTCGGCCTTGCTGTTTTATTTTCAAAATATAACTCCATTTGCTTTTTTAATCGGTTCTTTTTTATGGTTTGCGTTAA
>JBBSRB010000029.1:0-25781 GCA_038243445.1 Chitinophagales bacterium
CGTAATAGAATAATTGCCGGCAAGCGCCACGGTGGGTAAATAGCCTAACTGGTATCTTTTTACATCAAGCTGCTGCAGTTCTTTGCTTTTTGCCAGCGTACGCAGTTCTGCCCGGTTTTCGTAGGCAAAACTTTCATCTAAAATGCCTTCTTTTAAGCTTTCGGTAGTTAGGTTTTCTTTCAGTACAACAGTATCTTTTTGCGATAGCCCCAGTGCAAATTTTAAGGCGGCATAGGACACGTTCACCAGGTTTCCAACCACGCTCTGGTTGGTTTTCAGGTTGTTTAGCTGCACCTGCACACGGTCCATGTCCAGCTTTTCGGCAAAGCCGTTTACGTACATGATCGAATCATCGTGATACAATTTTTGGAGGCGCTGCACACTTTCGTTTAAAAAAAACAACTGCTTCTCAGCAATTAAAATGGCGTAATACCTTTTATAAGCCGAGTCTTTTATTTTTTCGCGGGTTTGTTCAATAATAGCGGTATTTAAATCAAGCGCTGTTTTCCTTGCCTGGAGACCTACAAATACATCGGGTTGAAAAAGCAATTGTTGCAAAGTGGCGCCCATGGCAAGGTTCCAGGGTTGTTGAAAGCTTACCTGCTGCAGCGTAGGCGACGGAATAGGAGTGCCTGCCGGTAACAAATTTTCTTTTACCAGTGTATTATAAATACCTGTTTCGGCGGCGTTTGGAAAAAGGATGGTAGGCAGTTTTAAATAATATTGCGCGCCTACGTTGCCGCTAACTTGTGGTAATGCACGGCCGAACGTCTCTTTATTTACCGCCTCCTGAATGCGGTAATCAACCTGTGCATTTTTAAGTTCCACCACGTTTTTAAATGCCAGCTCAACCGCTTCTTTTACGGTAAGCTCGTATCGCTGTTGCGCCTGAACAATGCCGCCTGCTGCCAGTAAAATGGCGGTGATGGCTATGGCCCTCTTTTTCATTAGTTTTTAATTTTTGTTCGTTGACTTTTGTATTTAAGAATAAGCTTAACTCCTTTGGAAGTGGCCAAGCCGTATAAAAAATGTTCTATTAACTGCTGCTCTATTTCAACCAGCCGCGATCGGTTTGCAGGAAAAACCTCGTTATTAAAAGCCAGCAGAATGGAGTGTACGCGAAAACGGGCGAGCGTATCCACGTCTATATCGGGCCGGTACAATTCTTCTTTAATTCCACGTTCAATATTGGTTTTAATCATGCCATATAAAAAGCTGTTTTTAAAATCTTTAAACTTTGTAAAGGTTAATGGGTGATATTTTTCCATATCAAACAACACCGACGGATTCATTTCTGCAAACATTTCCTGGGTACGGTCAAAGGCTAAAAACGTTTCGTGTAATGCGTTTTCAGCTTTTTGCTGTTCCAGGGTACAATGCGTTTTGTTGGCTTCCATAATGGTGGTAAATACGGCATCCACCAGGTCGTTTTTATCGGTAAAATATTGATACAGGGTTTTTTTAGACATGCCTACCTGCGCCGCAATATCATCCATAGATACCGAACGTAACCCGTAGCGGTTAAACAGTTCGTGTGCTTTTTCCAATATTCTCTCTTTAGGCTCCATAATTGAGGCACAAAACTAAGAAAACTATTGATGTAACCAAAGTTTCCATATATTAATTTTATGTGAACACATCATTTTTAAGGATGAACGGATGGATTACCTTCGCCAAATGAAACCTCCTTTATCTAACCAGGCGGAGCCTCAGCCGTTTCGTTTCAGCAGCCTTTTTAACTACTTTTTACAAGGTTTGCTGGTGCTGGCGCCGGTAGTTATTACCGTTTACGCCATATTTTGGATTGTTTCTTCTATAGACAGCCTGATACCTATTTTTACAACTACCGATGCCACCGGGAAAGTATATGTTCAGAATTATGGACTTGGTTTTATTATAGTAATTGCAGGCATTTGCCTCACCGGCTATTTCAGTTCGTTTTTTATTAAATTAAAATTGTTTCACCTGTTAGATAGCCTGATGGAAAAAACACCTGGCATACGCTTTATCTACTCTACTGTTAAAGAATTTTTTGAAGCTTTTGCCGGAGAAAAAAAGAAATTTAATAAACCGGTGCTGGCCAATATTGATGATAATGATGTGTGGCGTTTTGGTTTTATTACGCAGGAAGACGTAAAAGATTTTGGTTTTGATGAATATGTTGCTGTGTATATACCTGCTTCTTATTCAATAGCGGGCAATGTGTACCTTTTACCAAAATTGCGCGTAAAACCAGTGGTAAATATTACTGCTACCGAAGCTATGAAATTTGCTATCAGCGGTGGTGTTACTCATGTTGAAGAAAAGGTGTAGTGTCGTTCGCGGTATACGGGTTTTACAAGTTCGGCAGTTACGTTATTTTATTGCAATTTATAATTCCCAATACCTGATTTCTGATTTTAAATGCCGGTACAATTTGTATGAAGAGCTTTTTTACAATCATACTTCTACTTCTTTACCAAAGCAGTTTCTGCTGGGGTTTTTATGCACATCAGAAAATTAATTATTACGCTGTCTTTTTATTGCCGCCGCAAATGATGGCCTTTTATAAAAGTAATATTCAGGCTATTTCCGATAGGGCTGTTGACCCCGACAAGCGCCGTTATGCTATTGCAGAAGAAGGCCCGCGCCATTATATAGACCTTGACCATTACGGAATTTATCCTTACGACTCGTTACCAAGGGGCTGGAACGAGGCAGTAGCCAAATGGAGCGAAGATACTTTGAACAAACATGGCATTGTGCCCTGGTGGGTGCAGGTTATGCAGCGGCGGTTAATACAAGCCTTTAAAGATAAAAACGCTACACGAATTGTAAAGCTTTCGGCAGAACTGGGTCATTACTTAGCCGATGCGCATGTGCCGCTTCATGCCAGTTCTAACCACAACGGGCAGCATACCGGCCAGCACGGCATACATGGATTTTGGGAAAGCCGCGTGCCCGAATTGCTTGCAGATAAAGAGTGGGACTTTTTTATTGGCAAAGCCGGTTACATACAAGCACCCGGAAACTTTATTTGGCAACGCGTATTAGAAAGTGCAGCTGCCGCAGATACAGTTTTGCAGTACGAAAAGGAGCTTACAAAGCAGTTTTCGCCCGATCAAAAGTTTGCTTTTGAAAACCGTAATGGTAAGCTGGTTCGTCAATATTCCACAACTTTTTCAAAAGCCTACAATGCCGGCCTCTCGGGCATGATTGAACGGCGCATGCGTCAATCAGTTTATGCGGCAGCCTGCTTTTGGTACACTGCATGGGTAGATGCCGGCCAGCCCAATTTAACCCACTTAAAAACAGAACTATTTACAGCAGAAGAAGAAAAAGAGTTTGAAACCTTGCAACAGGCCTGCCGCACCGGCAACATAAAAGGCAGAGAACATTTGCCTAAGCCGTAAAAGGGTGCTTAAGCTGCCGCTAATCAAGCTGAAATTTAATAAAATAATTAACGTACAATGAGCAGAGAAGAACAAAACATACCTACCCTTTTTAAAGGAAATGGAGGCATTCATAATTTTAACGCCGGACCCTCTGTATTACCAAAAGAAGTATTTGAAGAAGCAAGCCGCAGCATTATTAATTTTAATGAAACAGGCTTATCTATTTTGGAAATCGGTCATCGAACCAAACTATTTCAACCGGTAATTGATGAGGCCATTTCGTTGCTAAAAAACCTGATGAAGTTAGATGCGGATCACGAAGTGCTGTTTTTGCACGGCGGTGCTTCCACCCAGTTTTTCCAGGTACCTATGAACTTATTAAATGAAGGTGAAACTGCGGCTTACGCTGATACCGGCGTATGGTCGGTAAAAGCCATTAAAGAAGCAAAGCTTTATGGCAATGTAGACGTTGTATGCAGCTCTAAGGATAAGACGTACAGCTATTTGCCTAAAGAGTTTTCGGTTAATGCTTCGTCTGCTTATTTGCACCTTACCACCAACAATACTATTTATGGAACGCAGTGGCAGGATCTTTCTACTTTTTACAATAAAGGGGTGCCTCTTGTAGCCGATATGAGCTCTGATATTTTAAGTCGGGAACTCGACTTTAACCAGTTTGACCTCCTTTATGCTGGTGCTCAAAAAAACATCGGTGCAGCCGGTGTGAATATAGTGGTGGTAAATAAAAACTGTTTAGGAAAGGTAAGCCGGCCGCTACCCACCATGATGGATTACCGCCAGCACATAGAAGCGCATTCCATGCTAAACACACCGCCGGTATTTGCCATTTATTTATGTATGTTGACACTGCGATGGCTGCAAAAAAAAGGAGGCGTTGCTGCTGTTGAAAAAATTAATAACCAAAAGGCAGAACTGCTTTACAATACCATAGATGAGCTGCCTGTATACAGGCCACTGGTGGTAAAAGAAGACCGCAGCAAAATGAATGTTTGCTTTGCTATTGATGACAAACTGCTTGAAAAGGAGTTTGTTGCTTTGTGCGAAAAAGAAGGAATGGTGGGTATAAAAGGGCATCGCAGTTCGGGCGGATTCAGAATTTCGTTGTACAATGCCTTGCCGTACGAAAGCGTGGTAGTGTTAACCGATTTGATGAAACATTTTGCTGCCCTGAACACTCCGTAGGAACACGCCTCAAGGCGTGTTCTGTATTTCGTTCATTTTTATTTTCACCCCTCAGGCGTATTCTGCATTTCATACATATTCAAATCGCGACTCAAGGCGTGTTCTGTATTCAATATGTTGAGCATGCCATGAGGCATGTTCCTACGGATTCACTACGTTTGCAGTAATCTAAATCACATGGCCATAATTAAACCATTTAAAGCCCTTCGCCCGCACAACGAATACGCCGCGCAGGTCGCCTCCCGTCCGTACGACGTACTAAACTCCGAAGAAGCACGCAAGGAAGCCGAAGGAAACCTTCTTTCTTTTTTACATATTACAAAATCGGAAATTGACCTTGCTGCCGGCACCGACATTCACGCGCAGCCTGTATACGAAAAAGCCGCCGAAAACCTGCAGCAATTCATTACCGGCAATATCCTTTTTCAGGAAGAAAAACCCTGTTATTATATTTACGAACTGGGTTGGAAAGGCCGCACACAAACCGGTTTGGTATGTGTGTCATCGGTGGATGATTACTTTAACAATGTAATAAAAAAACATGAGTTTACCCGACCCGAAAAAGAGCAGGACCGCATAGAACACATGCGTACCATTAGGGCCCAAACAGGAAATGTTTTTTTAGCCTGCAAAGACAATAAAGACCTGGAAGATGTTTTTGAACACTGGAAAGCAAACAATAATGCAGAATATTATTTTACCGCGGCAGATGGTGTTACACACGCTGTTTGGGTAGTAAATGCAGTGTCCACAATTGATATAATTACTCACCTATTTAAAGAAAAAGTTCCGGTTACCTATATTGCCGACGGTCATCACAGGGCAGCCTCTGCAGCTAAAGTAAGCCAGCAACTGCCCGACTCTGAAGACGCTAAATACTTTTTGACGACTATTTTCCCTGCCAACCAGTTAGCTATTTTAGATTACAACCGAATAGCCAAAGATTTGAATGGTTTAAGCAACGAAGACTTTATAAAAAGGGTAGAAGAGCAATTTACGGTAGAAAAGAAAGAGGCCGCTTTTTCGCCGGTGGAGGCCCATCAGTTTGGTATGTTTTTAAACAGCCAATGGTATAGCTTAACAGCAAAAGAAGGCTCCTTTGAAAAGGACCCGGTGGGCCTATTAGACGTAACCATTTTACATCAAAACATATTAAAAAGGGTGCTGCAAATTGGCGACCCGCGTACCGATAACCGCGTTGACTTTGTTGGCGGAATCAGGGGCCTGGCAGAGTTGGAAAAAAGGGTAACCAGCGGCGAAGCGAAAGTGGCATTTAGTTTGCACCCGGTGAGCATTCAGCAGTTGTTTGCTATTGCGGACAGCGGCGCAGTAATGCCGCCCAAAAGTACCTGGTTTGAACCTAAATTGCGCGATGGATTGCTGGTTCACCTAATTTAATTAGCGGCTAAAACTTTGTTATTTTAAGCACGCTTACACTGCAGCCGTTTGTTTTTTGTTTTAATTTGATATATGAAGAGATTAGTTTTTTTGTTGATTGCATTTGCATCGGTACAATCCTTTGCGCAATCCGGCGGCGAAACGGCGCAGGAAACGGCACGAACGTTTATGCGGTCGGGGGATTTTGATAATGCGGCATTGGTATTAAACCGCGCCTTGCAAAACGATAAAGCCAATCTTGACCTTCAAAAAGACCTTGCCCTGACTTATTATTACAAACGCGATTTTGCCAAAGCTCTTGAGGTGGTGGAAACCATGCTTGATCGTAACGATGCAGATGTACAGGTATATCAAATTGGCGGCAACGTATATAAGGCTTTGGAAGAAGTTAAGGATGCCGAAAAGATGTATAAAAGGGGTCTGAAAAAGTTTCCCAAAAGCGGCCCTTTATACAGCGAATACGGCGAACTGCTCTGGGCGAAAAAAGATCCGGAAGCTATAGAACTTTGGGAAAAGGGTATAAAAGAAGATCCTTCTTTTGCAGGCAACTACTACAATGCCGCGCTTTTTTACCACAACACAAAAGATAAAGTATGGAGCCTTATTTACGGCGAAATCTTTGTAAATATGGAAAGCCTTACCGAACGTGCCGCCGCCATGAAAGGCTTGCTGCTGGAGGGTTACAAAGAAAAGCTTTTTGCCGGCGCCGACTTAATGAACGGACAGGAGAAAAATAAAAACGAGTTTGCGAAGGCATTTTTGCAAACTATGAACAAACAAACATCGCTGGTAAACCGCGGCATCTCAACCGAAGTATTAACCGCAATACGCACCCGTTTTATTTTAGATTGGTTTGCCAACTACGGCGCTAAATTTCCACATCAGTTATTCAATTTTCAGCAGCAGTTAATTAGAGAAGGAATGTTTGAAGCCTACAACCAATGGTTGTTTGGTACCGTGGAAAATTTACCGGCCTACGATAACTGGACAAAAACCCACACCGACGCGCATACGAAGTTTACGACGTTTCAAAAAAACCGGGTGTTTAAAATACCGGGCGGGCAATATTATCAATAACCCTTTTTAAATGCCTATTTAGCCCCTGTTTTTCAGGGGCTTTTTTGTGTGTTTTTCCCTGCTTCTTCATTAGTTACCCGCTTGCAATTTTTCTTTCTATTTCAAAACACTTAAATTGTAGCGGCTCTAAAACTAATTGAAATGACGACAACGCCCCACCGCTTATTTGATAGCCTTGACGTGCTGATGAAAGACAGTCCCGACCTTGTACTGTTAAACGCAAAAGAAGGAGGCCAGTGGAAAGGTTACACGGTAAAAGAAGTAGTGGATTTGGTTGATAAATTGTGCGCGGGCTTACTGGCGCTGGGTATTTCGGCCAACGACGGGTCTATTGAACACCGCGATAAAATTGGAGTGATTGCCAAAAACCGACCTGAGTGGGTTTTGCTGGATTTAGCGGTGCAAAAAATAGGGGCGGTACTGGTGCCGGTTTATCCTACCGTGCACGTAAATGATATGCAGTTTGTTTTTCACGATGCAGCCGTTAAATATGTGTTTGTAAACGACGAAGATCTGTTCAGCAAAGTAGAAAGCATACGAACTGCCGTACCGTCCATTAAACAGGTATTTAGTTTCGAACCCGTAGCCGGCTGCCAGCACTGGACAGACCTCCTAACGCTGGGAACGCAAGCGCATTTTGAAGCAATAGAAACAGCAGCAGCAAAAATCAGCGGCGACGATTTGTTTACCATTATTTACACTTCGGGCACCACTGGTACGCCAAAAGGGGTCATGCTTTCGCACCGCAATATCCTTTCCAATGTAATGGCTTCCAAGCCTTGCTTCCCGCCTGGCACTCAAATGCGGGCGCTCAGCTTTTTACCGCTGAATCATATTTTCGAAAGGATGGTAACATACCTGTATTTGTATAGTGCCACCTCTATTTATTATGCCGAAAGCCTGGAAACTATTGGCGAAAATTTAAAAGAAGTGAAACCGCACATGTTTACCACTGTGCCCCGATTACTGGAAAAAGTGTACGATAAAATAATGCAGAAGGGAGCGGAGTTAACAGGCGTTAAAAAGAAGCTGTTTTTTTGGGCGCATAGCCTGGCCGAAAAATTTGAAATTAATCAATCACAAAGTCTTTTTTATACTGCCCAATTAAAGTTGGCCAACAAGCTTATTTTCAGCAAATGGCGCGAAGGCTTGGGCAATAATTTAAAATGCATTGTATCTGGCGGCGCCGCTTGCCAGGTGCGGTTGATACGCATTTTTACCGCCGCAGGCATACCCATTTTAGAAGGTTATGGCTTAACCGAAACCTCGCCGGTAATTGCTGTAAATTCTTTTGTAGAAAAGGATAGAATGTTTGGTACCGTAGGTCCTTTAATTGAAAATGTAGAAGTGAAAATTGCCACCGACGGCGAAATATTATGCAAAGGGCCAAACATTATGATGGGGTATTACAAACGACCCGATTTAACAGAACAAGAAATACAAGATGGCTGGTATCATACCGGCGATATTGGAGCGATGTTAGACAACCGTTTTCTAAAAATTACCGACCGTAAAAAAGAATTGTTTAAAACCAGTGGCGGCAAATATGTGGCGCCGCTGGCCATTGAAAATAAATTAAAAGAGTCCATTTTTATCGAGCAGGTAATGGTGGTAGGCCCCGGGCAAAAATTTGTAGGAGCCCTTATTGTACCGTCGTTTGCCCATTTAACCGACTGGTGCCGCAAACAAAACATTAGTTATAAAGAAATTGAGGAGCTAACATCGCACCCTAAAGTGCTGCAATTATTTAAAACAGTTATTGACGAATACAACAAAGGATTTAACCCTGTAGAGCAGGTAAAGCGGTTTGAATTGCTGTCGCAGGAATGGAGTGTAGATGGCACAGAATTAACGCCAAAGCTTTCGCTGAAGCGCAAAGTGGTTATGGAGAAATACGGGGATGCTGTAAACAGAATTTATCGCTAAAAACCTTTAAAAGAGGGGTCAGGGAGTACCCATCGAATTGTTTTCAGTCTCGTTGCTGCGCTCGGGGTTTGCCTCTGCCGGTATATCGCTTATATCGGTTTCAAAGCTATTGGGTTGCTGGTCAATATACTCTGGTTGGTTTTGCAATTGCGAGTCGGTTTCGGTGGGTTTTGGGTACGCTTCCGGACGATCATTGGTGTTTTTATCTGTTGTGCTCATCTGCTAAAAATTAATAAGCTACTTTGCCTTGCTAATAGGTACAAGGCAAAATAGCCTGGTGATTACTAAATGGTGCAAAAATAAATTACATGCCACCATCGCCACGGCCAGATTGACCGCCTGACTGAGAACTTCCTCCACGACCCGAATCGCCGCTGCTTAAACCGCCTTCACCAGAAGAAGAACCATAGTCTGAACCTGAACTCATGCCGCCACTTCTTTGGCTGCCGCTTTGAGAACCGCTGGTGCCCTGGTCCATACCGCCCATTCCTTCCGATTCGCGTTGAGAGCCACCCATTCCGCCCCTGTTTCCGCTTTGAGATTCGCCCTGGTCAGATGTTGACGAAGAGCCCTTGTCGTTCTGCATGCCGCCCTCAGAGCCGCTTGTTTGCTGGGTTTGTCCGCCAAGCCCCTGCGAGCTGCGTTGATTGTTCATTGGATCATTTTGGTTAGATCGGCTTTGATCTCCGCCTTTCTGATCTCCACTTCTTTGATCTTGATTGTTCATAATTGTAATTTTTAATAGTCAAACAATAGTTGTTAAGAGTAATGCCAAGAGTATAAACATTGTGCCCGGCGGGTCTTATGCTGTAGCAAGAGTTGCTCAAAGCTTGTTATTGCCTGCCTTTTCTCCTTTGTAGAAGTAATTGGACATTAAAAACCGGCATCCGCCGGCCCGGCGCACCCCTTTTGCACATGTCTTATTCCGACACCTGACCGTCGTAATCCGAGCCGGTAACGCTTTTTTTGGTGGTAGCCGAGGAGCCCGCAGATCCTCGTCCGCTACTTGCTCTTCCTAACTGTTCGCTGCCCATATCGGTAGTGCCGCCGCGGTTAGGCGCTATATTTTGATGATCGCTGTTAGAAGCCGTTTGATCCTGGTGGCCCTGGTTGCGGCTTTCTTCGCTGTTGCTGTCCTGATTGTTTTTAGATTGTTGCATAACTGGTAATTTAATGATTATAGATACTTTCATTATCCGTAAAAATTATGCCTTTGTATAGGTGCCCTGCGTTTTAGTGCCTGATTTATCGGTAACGTGAAAGCCACCGTTTAGCTTAGGTTTGTAGCTTTTTTATCTTTTTGTGCTAACCATTGTAAAATAATTGACTTGTGACTATACACGAAACCATCCATACTGCCATCTTATTTTAAAAATGAATTCAAAAATTATTGCGTTTTGAAAAACGAAAGCATGAAATCAGGGGCAGGGCACAAAGCGGGAATTTGGTGCTGCAAGAGGTTTTTTCAAAATGCAGCCCCACTTTAACGAGTTGCTTAAAAACTTTTGATAGTACACCTTATGAACTCTCTTTTAGATAACTGGTAGCGAACAGAACTACCCCTTTTTGCAGTCTTTTTAGAAAAACTTTTATTACCGCTTGTTTCAATAAATTGCGTTTTCTTTATACATTGGCCGGCTGCCCGCCACCAAAGCATTTTTTTATATGAGGAAACTATTGTCCCTTTTTTTTGGGACCTGCCTGTGCGCTTTTTCTGCAGCCACCCAAACAAATTATCCCATTTTTAAAGATTCCGCCCTGCTCTTTCCAGCCGATACCGGCAAACTAAGCCTGGAAGTAGATAACCTGAATTACCTGCGCAACTACGAATATTTTGGCGCTATTCCGTTAAGCTATACCCTGCTTGGACACCAGTTAATGCCGCAGCTAAAATACCAGCTAAACGAAAACTTCAGCTTAAAAGGGGGCTTGTTTTTACGTAGAGAATTTGGCTTGAATGGCTTTACCAATATCACACCTGTACTTACAGCAAACTATCAAAAAAGGGGTGTGTCGTTTTCTGTTGGAACGCTGCAGGGCGCCGCTAATCACCAGTTTATTGAGCCCCTGTACGATGCCGAAAGCCTTATTAACGATAGAATAGAACAAGGCGTTCAACTTGTGGTAAATAAACCAAAACTCTGGCTTGACTGGTATATTGATTGGGAAAAGGCCATCGTACGCCACTCGGCTTACCCTGAGGAGTTTACCACCGGCGTTAGCGCCCGCTTAAAAGTGCTGAACTCGGAGCGGCTGACCATTACTTTGCCACTACAATCTTTGGTTGCCCACAAGGGCGGACAAATAGATACCTCAAATGCAGCGGTAGAATCTTTATTCAATACCGCGGCCGGCATTTCGGTAGAGCTAAACAATCCCACTTCTTTTTTAAAAAGCATCGAAACGGCGCATTACATGGTAACTTACCGCGATCTTTCGGGTCAGAAAAAGCAAGCTTTTCGGCAGGGCAAAGGGCTGTATTCATCCCTTATTTTTAAAACCCATTTTAGTTTAGATGTAGATGCCCGTTATTGGTGGGGCGATGGCTTTTACGGTCCGCGTGGCGGCGCGCTGTATAGTTCTATTTCGGAAAAATACCCTGGCTATACCGAGCAAAAAAGAAGCTTGCTTTTTCTGAGTTTTATTTACGATAAACCGTTATGTCCAAACGTGTGGCTTGACCTTAGGTTGGAGCCATATTACGATTTACGTAACCACCTTTTAGAATATTCGTACTCAGTTTTTTTACGATTTAAAAAAGAGTTTACCCTGCGCCGGCTGAAATAGGGTTGGCGAGTTTAGGAAGTTTAGATGTTTAGTTTTTAAGTTTAAAGTTGAAGGGTTGAAAAGTTTAAAACCTTAAGAATGATACCCTTTTTAAAAGGTATTTAAACTCTTAAACTTTTAAACCCTTCACCTGTTAAACGATACAACGCTTCAACCCCTAAACTCTAAACATCTAAACCCTAACCCTTTATTTAGTAAGCGTTGCTTCCGATGAGATTTCGGTTTTTAAAAGCTTTGAAATAGGGCATTCCTGCTCTGCTTTTTTTACACACTCTTTCCATTTTTCTTCTTCTACACCAGGCACTGTGCCTTGCACCGTTAAGTGCGATTTTGTAATGGCGCCATTTTCAAAAGTAATGTCGCATTTTGTTTCCAGCTTATCTGCTGTAAAGCCGGCTTCGGTTAGTGTAAAACTTAGCTTCATGGTAAAACAGCCAGCGTGTGCGGCAGCAATTAATTCCTCGGGGTTTGTGCCGGCGCCGTTTTCAAAGCGTGTGCTGTACGAATATTGTGCGTTGCTGAGCACACCGCTTTGTGTAGATAATTTTCCGTTGCCTTCTTTTCCGGTACCGTTCCAAACGGCTGTTGCATTACGTATCATAATTATTATTTTTTATTTTGAAAGGGCAAAGGTAAGCCTGTTTGGCAGTTTGTATTTTGGGTGTGAACAATGCAAGGAACATCGCCCTCTATCGTAACGGTATAAAACCCTTCAAAAAGGGGTAGGAAATACCAGGAAAGGAAGATCTCATCAAACTAAAAAAAAGACCATGGTAGCTATCGGCTACCCCTTTTTCAAAGGTTTTAAAGCAAATGATTTTGAAGCCGCTCTGATGCTTTAAGCTTTGCCAGCAGGGGCGAAGCCCCTACCTTTTGGAGCGCATCTAACTGGCGGACAGAGTGCAAGTCGGTACCTGCAAAATCGTACGCTTCTTTTTTAATAAGATATTCGGCCAACTCCTGTACCGATGTGCCGTAATGCCCTACCAGGGAAAGGAGGTTTAACTGAAAAAGGCAGCCCGCTTCTTTCAATTCATCGAAAAAAGTTTTTTTATTACGCAGGTAAATGTAGCGTTCGGGGTGTGCAATAACGGGCTGGTAATTTTGCATTTGAAGACTAAATAAAATATCGCGTAAATCGAATGGGGCAGTGATCATGGAAAACTCCACCAGCACTAAATTATCTTTTATGGTAAGTAAGGGCTCTTTAGCCTCCACTGCCTGTTCAAAATGTTCATCAATAAAATACTCCGCGGCAGCACTTAATTCTAATTCAATGTTTTGAAGTTGAAGCTCTTCTCTTAAAGCCGCACAGCCGCTTTGTATTATTTCGGGCGTGTTTGGATACATTTCCCACAAAACATGCGGCGTTGTAATTACCTTTTTAAAACCCAGCTCAGCCAGTCCCTTTGCCAGTAGAATGGACGTGGGCATATCGGGCGAGCCATCGTCAATGCCGGGCACCAGGTGCGAGTGCATATCGGCGCCCAGCCACGCTAAATTTTCCCCTTTGCCCCCCTTTTTCTTAAAGATGGAAAACATTATTGTTTTAATTTCTTACTTAATAATTCCCCGTATAATTGCCCCATGTCCTGCACCAGCCGCTGATAGCTAAACCGTTCCAATACATAGCTACTGCTCTTTTCGCCTAAGCGCATTCTTAAGCCATCATCTTCTACCAGTTGCAACAAATGGCGGCAAAAAGTTTCGCTATCCTGCACATCGGCCAGCAGCGCCGTTGTTCCTTCGGCCACAATATCGGCAATGCCGCCCACCCGTGTAGAAACAATGGGTTTGTTGGCTGCCTGCGCTTCAATAAGGCTTACCGGCGTTCCTTCGTTAAAAGAGGTAAGCGTTACAATATCCAGCCCTGCGTTTATTTTATCTACATCCGATCGCCAGGAGGTAAACACCAGCGGATGCGGGTGCGTTTTATCCTTTTCAGTAGAAAATAAAATACCGGCCGCTCTTGCTTCTCCTTCCAGTGCGCTGCGGGTGTCGCCATCGCCAATAATAAAAGCTTTTACCCTTTTTTGGGTGTTTTGCAATACATGTTGTATCGCTTTTATAAAAAGAGAATGATTTTTTACCGGCACCAATCGCCCAATAATACCAATAGCAATTTCATCATCCGCCAGGCCAAATTCAGCGCGGAAGTCTTTTCGCTTTTCTTCCCTGCCTGTTACAAACCGGTCCAAATCAAAACCAAGAGGAATAATGCGAAATTTCTCGTCCGGCGCAATTTTAAACTGGTGTACCAGCTCTTGTTTTTGTTGTTCACTGATAGCAATAATAGCGTCCGATTTTTTAGCCAGCATCCGCTCGGTTTGAATAAATACTTTTGACTTTAATCCGCCAAAATAAGAGTGAAAAACATGCCCGTGAAATGTATGTAAGATAACCGGCACGCGGGCCGCCGATGCTGCCAAACGCCCGATAGCGCCGGGTTTTGCGGAATGTGTGTGTACAATATGCGGCTGATAGCTTTTTATTAAACTTTTTAGTTGCTGGTAGGCTTTATAATCCATCGCCGGATTTATGGAGCGGCCCATACCGCTAATGGTGACTGTTTCAATGCCCAGCTTTTCGGTTAAGTAAGCCGCACTTTGTTCGTGTGGTTCCCGTTCGCCCACCACTAAAATGGTTTCAAATTCTGGCGCTAAATATTTGGTTAGATATGTGGCGTTAAGCACTGGGCCGCCCACGGCCAGGCGGTTAAGTATTCGGATGATTCGGGGCATAAGGGCAAAGGTGCGGGAAAAAAGTTCAACTTAGATAGAATAATCAGCTTATATGTTACTGACTTAATGCTTGCTTCTTTTGCGGCGAAAGCGGTTAAATTCAATTTTAGTGCCCCACCCGCTTACTGGCTTCAGGCTGTCGCCAGATGTAGGAAGAATAGCAAACTTATTCTTCAACAAAAGGAATTTTTTCTCAAAATAATGAAAACTAATGTACGCCAGCAAGATGGTGATAAATAGCGACAACAATCCTTCTACCACTAATACCTGCCAAACCTGAGTGTTGAAGTTTATCTTTGATAATACCGTTGAAGCAATTAAAATTCCAATCATGTGTAAACAGTACAAGCCATAGGTATATTTGCCCAGTTTAGATGTTCTTTTCAATGATTGGAACTTAAAAAAGGAACGCTCACTAAAATTCTGTTCTAAAATCACTGATAAAAAGAATATAGAAATAACCAGACGATCCAGTGATAGTAATAAGGAATTGTGATGAAAGATTTCTTTCCGGAAAAAGAAAAGTGCGACCGTTCCTAAATAGATCAGAGCGGTAAGAAGTACAGGCATTCTTTTTAGAAAAGATAAAAATTGCTTAGAAAAAAAAGAAAAATAGGCGCCAAGCCCGCCAATTGTTAGATCCGATATGCAAGAAAAAGTATGATGCTCTAAGACAATATAGGAATGAGCGTTTACGTAACGAAACAAAAACGAAACGACTAAAATCCCACCAAATGCGTAGGGCAAATATCGCGTACTGATTAAACCTACAATCAAGGGCCAAAAAAGATAAAATTGTTCCTCTATGGCTACTGACCACAAAATGCCTAAAACAGACGAATCGGGCAAGCCCTTTGCCACGAAATCGAAGTTGTTGATAAATAGTACATAATAAATTGGATTTGCATTTTCGTTTGCTACCTCACCAAACGCAGTTTTAAGCAAAGGGAAAATTACAAAACCAAAAAACACGCAAAAATAAAAGAGTGGCCAAATACGAAGCACCCGCCGCATATAAAATTTACCGATGTTAATCTTGCGATGTTTCTTTTTCTCTGCTAACAAAAGATAGGTAATCAAAAATCCACTAAGCACAAAAAAGAAATTGACTCCGAGGCTGCCATTGCCAAAAAAGCTACGTTTTACAAACGTATAAGTTTGGCTGGTACTGACGCTGTCATAATTCGTTGCAAAGCTGTGAAAGAAAAAAACCGAAAGAAAACAAAAGAAGCGTAATGCATCAAGGTTTGGAAAGAAAATAGGCGGCGTTTCTTGTTTCATTATTAATACCGGAACCTCAATTTAATGTAGTTTGCAAAGTAATTGTTTTTAATGCAGTATTTGACTATTTGGGACCTGTTACTTTCGCCCGTGTACTTGCTGCTGCTACACTCTATAGCCCAGCGACAACGCGATAAACGTTATCCTGCCGGGCACCCTTTACGCCGGTATTTTTTACCGGGGTTGTATGTAAAACTGGGCGGGGCCATTTTTATTGCGCTCGTGTACCAGTTTTACTATGGTGGGGGCGATACGTTTAATTTTTTTAAGCACAGCCAGGTTATTAATTCAGCGCTGGGCGATTCCTTTAGTACCTGGCTTAAACTAATCCTGCGGCAGCCTGTTGAAGGGAGCCCGGAAATTTACCAATATGCGATTCAGTTAAGGTGGTATAACGATCCTGCTTCTTACACCGTAGCTGTTTTCGGGGCTATTTTCGGGCTGCTAAATGGTACAACCTACCTGCCCATTGCCCTGCTGTTTGCTTATTTTTCTTTTACAGGTGTGTGGGCCCTTTACCGAACGTTTGTAAACCTTTATCCTAAACTGCACAAAGAGTTAGCCATTGTCTTTCTTTTTATCCCGAGTACGTTTGTGTGGGGTTCCGCCTTGTTTAAAGATACTATTTGCCTATTTGCTTTAGGCTGGATGACGTACACCGTTTTTCGAATTTTTATCCACCGGGATTTTTCGGTGCGCAACCTGGTATTGCTTGTTTTTAGTTTTTACCTGATAGCGTTGGTGAAAGTGTACATTTTAATGGCTTTTTTACCGGCACTTGCCTTGTGGCTTCTGCTCACGTATTCGCATAAAATTCAAGGGGCTGCGGCCCGGTGGCTGGTTAGCTTCCTTTTTATTGGCGTTGCTGCTGTAGGCTTTTTATTTGCCTCCCAGAAATTTTCCGAAGAATTAGGCCGGTATTCGTTGGAGAACGTTGCACAGACGGCGGCCACAACAAGAGGCTGGATTTCTTATGTATCGGAAAAGCAGGAAGGTTCTGCTTACGACCTTGGTGAGTTTGATCCCTCGCTCCTTGGCATGCTTTCCAAGTTTCCGCAAGCCGTGGTTGTTACCCTTTTTCGACCCTTTCCCTGGGAAGCGCGGAAAGTAATTATTGCTTTATCTGCTCTGGAGGCGCTGGTGTTTCTTTATTTTACGGCGCTGGTCGTTTTTACGCGGGGCAAACATTTAAAAACTCTTTTTAAAGATCCTAATGTCACCTTTTTTCTTGTGTTCTCCTTAATTTTTGCTTTTGCCGTAGGGATTTCTTCGTATAATTTTGGTTCCTTATCTCGTTATAAAATACCTTGTTTGCCCTTTTTCGGAGCTTTTTTAGTTGTGTTGCTTTATAAGAATAAGTACGAACCGGCAGTCATCACTCAATCAAAAAGAGCTAAAAAACATTCAGCGTTAGCTTGAACGCTGTACTCCTCTACGATCTTTTTACGGCCTTCCCGCCCCATTTTTTCACGCACACCTTCTTGCTTAATTAATAAGGCCAATGCATTGTACCATTCATCTGGTGTAGTACATAAAAATCCATTGACGCCCTGCTGAACCAATCGCTTATTTACCCCAACCGGGCTTGCTAAAGCTGGGATGCCTAAAGCCATATATTGAATGGCTTTGAAACCACATTTTCCCTCGCACCAAGGGTCTGCCTGCAGCGGCATTATACCTATGTGTATGTTAAGCAAATCTTTAACTTCTGTTTTTTCCTGCCAAGGAATAAACCGCATGTTTGGAAGTTGAAACTGGGGCGGATTGTTGGAAATGATAACTAACTCAACAGGAAAATCATTAGAAATTCTTTTCAATACGGGCAAGATCTGGTCTAAATATTTCATGGTGGAATGGCTGCCGGTCCACCCGATAGTCACTTTACCCGCGCTTTGATCTTTAATGGTATTGTGCTGCTCCACTACATCTACACAGGTAGGAATTAAAAAGGCATTTGGATTAAACTGACGGGCATAGCTGCATAAATATTTGTTGCCACCCACTACTTTGTACGCCCATCGGCAAATAAACTTAACCTTCCAAAAAGCTTTTATCCAACGAACAATTTTATTTTCCTGCGAAGTATTTGGTATCCAGATGGCATCATCAAAATCGTAAATCAGTTTTTTTTTCCAAACCTTGCAAATAATAAATTCAAAAAGGGGCGGTCCTATCGGCGAAGCTTCCCTGTGAACGAAAACATATTGGTACTTCGTCACAACGAAAAACACCACATAAAACCTTTTCAAAAAGCCCCTTAATACGCCTAAGGCTTTCTTAAAAGTAGATGCATTGCTGTATAAAAGCGCACCTGTTTTATTGTCTAAAAATGTTTCTACTTTAAAGGGAATATTTGCCGCCTGCAAAATGGGTAAATAAAGCTCAACGCGAAAGCGCTGCGAGGGAGCCCTATGGAGTGGATAAGGAACTAAAAAAAGAATGTTTTTGGGGAGAGCCATCAGCGTTGTTGCAACTAATTATTGTGGACAATAGAAAATAGACTGCACGTACTAGTAATCAGGTAAACTGGCAACGATTTTAGATTTATATCCTTCTACTATTACAAGCGGAAGATTTTGCTCGAACTTTAAACATTGTGTGGCTGCGGTTCCTTCCCGACTAGGGCACAGGATTATACCTTACTACTTTTCATTTATTGAATTCAGGGATTTATAAACATTTCTGTAAAAATTTACCCCCTTGTCCACATCGAAATATGATATGGCACTTTGGCGTAACTGCGCTTTATCAACGAAATATAACTTTTTTATTTCACTCTCGCAGTCTGATAGATCCGAATTTAATAATACACCCCCAGATTCAAATTTGTTATAAAGATCGTCCAGGTCGCCAATTTTCTTGATGGAAATAACCGGAAGGCCGGTAGCCCAATATTCTCCAAGTTTTGTTGGCGATCTCCCAATAACTGAAAAAGAATGCTTATAGATGATTAATGCCACATCGCCAGCCATTAAGTAATCAGAAACCTTATTGAAAGGGGAATTCGTAATAGTAACTTTTCTGTTACTAATAAGGGTTTCCATTTCAGCCCTAGATAAAGTATCTTTTGACAATATCATTAAATGAGCATCCTGAAACTGCTTTGAAAATGCCTCAAAAATTCGGATGATATGATTTGTATCATAATTGCCTCCTAAAGATCCACTGTACAGCAATACTTTTGCACCTAAAGGAATGCCAAGTTCTTCCCGAATGTTTACGCGGGTTTCATCGTTAAAAGGTTTAAACAGCGAAAAGTCCACGCAGGTAGGGATAACTCCTATTTTTACTTCTTTGGCCAGACCTTGTTTTATAATTTCTTTCTTTCCTGCTTCGGTAAGACTTACTACAAAGTCTGCTTTACTAAAAAACTCTTTCTCCAATTTTTTAAAATACCGATAGACCGGCATATAAATCGGCTTATTCCAAAAACCGGATTCCAACTTTTCATCCGGCCACCAGCCGCGCATATCAAAAATAAATTTTACACCATATCGTTTCTTAAGATATAAGCCAATAATTGCGGAGATGTACCCCCTGCAGTGTACTATAGCAAATGGTTGCTTCTTAAAAATTTTCACAGCAGTGGCTTTTCCCCTCTGAATATCAAAATAAGTAGAAAATATGGGTGGATTTTTGGTATACTTCAAAGGGTTCCATTCAATATCCTTCTCTTTTAGTATTAGTTCAGTTTCTTTTCCCCCATCCTCAGATCTTTTCTTTTTTTCAAAAGAAATGATTAAGATTTTTATTTCGGGGCTTGAGAGTCGGGTAAGGTAAGAAAGAACTTGTGATTGCCCTAAGGCATCAGTTAGCCCATCGTAAGTAATGTAAAGTACTTTTTTCAACTCTATTGGTTTAAATAAGTATTGGTTTTATACCAAGCTACAAAATTAGTAATGCCGTCCTGCATGGTAGTTGTAGGTTGGTAGTCTAACAATTCTTTGGCATGGTCTACTGCAGCATAAGTAATGGCCACATCTCCTGGCTTGTCAATATCTTGAATAATAATTGGCTCTACTCCAGTAACAGAGGCAATAGTTTGAATTAATTCAATTAATTGTATCGGTTTACTATTGCCTAGATTTATAATTTCATACACCTTAACGTGGTTAAAAATATACTGCAAAGCGGCAAAAATACCCGAAACCGTGTCGGCATAATAAGTATAATCTCTTGCTGAACTACCATCGCCATACATATAAATTGGCTTGCCTGCTAAGATGTTGGCCACGAATTTATGGATAGCCAGGTCTGGTCGCTGTCGCTCTCCATAGACCGTAAAAAACCGAAGGTTAATGACATCGATATCGAAGAGGGAATGGTATGTATAGTTCATCACCTCGCAGGCCTTTTTGGTAAACGCATATGGAGAAAAAGCTGTATCGGTCGATTGCTTTTCATGAAAAGGAGTTTGTAAACTATTGCCATAAACAGAAGAAGAAGAAGCAAAGATCAATTTCTTCATGCCTTTAGTCCGCATCCACTCTAAAACATTGTTAGTTACGGAAATGTTGGAATCAATATATTGTTTCGGATTTTTTAATGAAGGTTGGACACCAGCTTTAGCAGCAAGGTGAATAACTGCATCTATTGTTTCGTTTATTTCATATAGTACTGCAGGATCCCCGGCATCTTTACTTATCAATCGGAATAAAGGATGCTGCAGACACTTAGTTATATTCTGCTCCTTATATTTCTTGGGATAAAAAGGATCAAAATTGTCTATGCCGATCACCCGGTATCCTTCCGCTAACAACTTTTCGCAGAGATGACTACCTATAAATCCAGCGGCACCAGTTACTAAAATGACTTTCGCCATATTACGTTGAATCAAAGAACCTACATCCATTGCTTATACCACATTTGAAACATTAATAAATACCAAACCTTTAAATACTTTTCGGTGCGACCGTTATAAAAATCCTGAACCAGCTTTTGCACTTCTTCGTTGTTGAAAAGACCGTGTTCTTTTAAACGGGCTTCGCTTAAATTTTCCGCCACTAAACCTTTTAATTCGGCGTTTAGCCAGCTTTCTACCGGAACCTGGAAACCAGTTTTCGGGCGTTCCATTGTTTCTTTTGGAATGTACTTGTGCACAATCTGTTTTAAAATATATTTTTTATGTCCATGGTGGTATTTATAATTCGTAGGAAGTTGGGCCGCCCATTCAATGATATTTTGATCTAAAAATGGCTCGCGCCCTTCGAGACTAACCGACATCGTAGCCCTATCTACTTTCTGCAAAATATCATCTACCATATAGGTTTGGTAATCCACGGCCATCATGTAAGAAAGCGGATCGTAATACTCCGTTTTTACCTCCTGGCTGGTATGGGCCGTGTGCAACTCCGACACGCTGTTGCTAAACAGCCGGTCAATATCTTTTTTGGAAAAAACCTGACTTAAATTTTTCAGCAGTTGAGCCGGTGATGGATCGTTGAGCAGGTTCTTTAATTTATCGTACCGGCTGTGAAAGTTTGTTTTTTTATTAAAGTAGGGAATCTTTTCAGAGGAAATAGTTTCCAAAGCAGCCGCAGCCCATTTGCGAAGGGGCTCCGGGATGGCTCTTAATTTATCTCCATACCGGCTGATGTAATCGTAGCGGTTGTAACCGGCAAAGATTTCATCGCCTGCATCGGCTGAAAGAGCTACGGTTACAGTTTTTCGCGCCATGCGGCTTACCAACATAGTGGGTATAGCACTACTGTCGGCAAAGGGCTCGTCGTAATAGTAGGGCAACTCCGGAATAATGTCCAGCGCTTCTTTTGCTGTGCAATAATATTCGGTATGGTCGGTGCCCATGTGCGCCGCTATTTCTTTTGCATAAAGGGCTTCATTCAGTTTCTCGTCGGGGCTGCCAATAGTAAAGGTTTTTAATTTTTCGGTGCGCCCTTTTTGCAGCAAAGCGGTAACGCAGGTGCTGTCGTAACCGCCACTTAAAAACACACCAACCGGCACATCGGCTACCATCCGCAGGGCAAACGATTCTTCCAAAATTTTCTCGGTTTCTTCTATTGCTTCCGGCAAACTAATTTTCAATTTTGGTTTATTGTAATAATCATATACGTTCCAATATTGCTTCAACTCTTTTTCTGCCGTTTTCAGGTTTAGTCGCAAAATATAGCCGGGCGGAATTTTAAACGTATCGGCATAAATACAATGCGGGTGAGACACATAACCATACTGCAAAAAAGAAGCGACTGCTTCGCGGTTGAGGTTCTTTTGAAAAAGAGGGTGGGCGGTGATGGATTTTAATTCTGACCCAAATAGAAACAAGCCTTCTTTCCAGTAATAATGAAAAGGCTTTACGCCAGCCCGGTCGCGAATGCAAATAAGCTCGTTACTAGCTTCATCGTAAAGAGCAATAGCAAACATGCCGCGCCATTGGTGAATGGCTTCTTCACCCCATTCTTTCCAGGAATGCAAAATCACTTCGGTATCGGAATAGGTTTGGAAAGCGTGACCTAAGGAAATGAGCCTTTCTCTTATTTCGTTGTAATTATAAATTTCGCCATTAAAAACTAAGTGGAGTCCTTCAAAATGCATGGGCTGATCTGCGCCGTGGCTTAAATCAATAATAGAAAGCCTTCGGTGCCCAAGCCCAATTTGGGCGTTGGCGGTATGCTTAAAATAAACGCCCTGCCCATCCGGACCGCGGTGCGGCACCGCACACGACATTTTAATGAGGAGTTCTTCGGTGCTCTTCTTGTTGAAATCTATAAATCCGGCTATGCCACACATATCTGACGGTTATTATGAAATTTGTTGAACAAGAATACTAAAGGATTGTACACGGTTATTTATAAGTTATTGTAAGCACCTACCTGCTATGAAACATTCATTATTTCCACACCGACAACAACGCAGGGCTTATCGGAGGCCATAAAGCATCCTTCTCGTTCTTATCCTGGGAATTAAAAATTCTTACTAATCATTTCTTTGCTTTGTAACAATCTTTTGATCTACCTGATAAATTTCCAATAGTCGTTGGATGTAAGAATTCCCATTTGCAATAATTGCAGCGTACTCTTGTGATTGTTTTAATAAAGTTGTTTTTTCTTTAAAAGACATTGAAAGATAGACTTCACAACTTTTTTTAAACGTTACATCCGACTCCTTCTCTAAGTTAAAAAAAAAGGCATAGTTGCTATATATCTCTTTATAAACAGGAATATTGCTTAAAAAAACAGGCAAGCCGATCGCCAGGGCCTCCATTGGTGCAATGCCATATCCTTCGTATAAAGAGGCAGAAATGTAGGCATCATATTGACTTAATACAGTTTCAATTCCATTTACATTGCCTTTTAAATAAATGGGCAGTGCTAACGATTTAATTTTTATTTCCAACTCTTCACGCAAAGCACCATCACCGTAAATATCGAGGCTCAATTTATGTTTCTCTGTACTGCTGTTGTATAAAGTTTGAAATAAAGAAAGGATCTGTAGGTAATTTTTTTGACTTTTCAAAGATCCAACAGCCACCCATTTTTGCAATGATGCAGCCGAAGTTCGTTTTTTAATTTCTTCATTATCAATAAACACATCGTCAATAAAGTTGTATAAAACTTTACCTTTCTTACAGTTCGTAACAACTTTTTTATAATTTTCTAAAACATAATTGGAAACAGCAATAAGCTGATGCTCCTGATTAAATGTCATCCTTTCTATTAAACGTGTATGTGGCTTAGTAAATATGGTGGCGCCATAAAGGTTATGAATGGAGTACGCCAGCCTGTATTGCGTACCTAAAGCAAACCTTGTTAAAAAGGAAGAAAGGAAAAGGTGGGAGTGCACTATGTAAGGATTCAGTTCTGCCACTACCCTTTTAATTTTTTTGCAGGTTCTTAATGTGTTAAACCACCCATAATGGTATAAGCAATGTATTTGTGCAAATTTTTCAATACCAACTATTTGAATCCGTGGAGTAAGGATAATTATATGGTGTTCAAATTGGGGCAACCGTTTAATAGTTGAAAACAGCAAGGTTTCGGCTCCTCCTAAATTTAAGTTATCAATTATATGAACAATCTTATACAATGCAGTCTTCACTTTTTTTATCGTAATTTCTATTGAATTTTTTTGTTAGCCTAATTTTCTGTCGTCATACTAGCTTCAATTTCATGTATCAAAAGGTCATTTTGATACTCCCTTGAATATTGGAGAACAGATTGAACGGTTGAATACGTGGGTAAATAATAATCTGCATTTAATTTCATTTGATAACATACATTTAAATAATCTAACGCTTCGTTAAATGTGTTCGCAACAAATCCCTTTCCACCATCTTTAACTAATTCATCAATAACATCATCATCGCCAGGGCAAATAAGTATTTTATTTCCCGAACCCAGATATTCAAAAATTTTGGTGGAATATCTTCCTTTAGAGCCCTTCCAGGCAGGATAAACGAGAAGATCGGATTTCAATAGTTCTTGTGTTGCATGCTCAAAGGACACCCGGCCTGTAATTATCACCCTTGGATCATTGCTCAATATGTTTGCGACTTCATTAGATACGGCTTCAATAGACTTTAACCCAATTAATTTTATTATTATGTGATCTCCTTTATTTTCATCCAAGAATTTCCTGACTACTTCAAACAGCATCTTATAATCCTGTTGAGGGTAGATAGTACCAATCAATCCAATTTGAAACTTTTGTGGATCTTTACTGATTCTAGAGCTTATTTCAGTAAAGTTTGACTGTGAAAAGCCATTCCTTATCTCAATTACTTTTTTGTTGTACTGTTTAAAATGATGAAAAAACTCTTTATTGACAACGGATATTAATTGCGCCTTTTTGACCCATCTTCTCATCCAGAAGTTATTTAGGCTAAAGTCCAGCCTGCTTCTTAAGCCTCCCCTCAAATCATCCAATATGCGATTGTTTTCATAATCTCTGATATCTGCTATAAATGGAATCTTCAACTCCTTGTAAATCTTATATCCAATCTTTATCAGATTATAAGGAGGACTTGAAATAAGAATAAATTTAATTTCCTTTCTATGCTTTTTGCAATATGCATTAATAAAATTAAATTGTTGCAATCCAACTTCTGCTTGTAAATGCCCTCTGCATAATTTATATAATGTAACGAGCTTAGAAATAATCCTTGTTTTAGGATATTCTAATTCTTTAAAAGGCAAATAATATATTTCGTTCTCATTTTCAGATTTTACTACGATTTCCTGTTCTCTGGAACTTGAAATATAATCCAGCCATGTGCTTTCTTCTCCCGTCCACTGCCTTGTAAAAACAGTAACGCTGTAATTCTTCTTGTTTAAACTCTCAACAAACGATTTAACTCTCGATGAAGGAACATAGTTGCATGGTGGATAATAATAAGATAATAAAATAACTTTTTTCACAACGTAAAAATTCTATTGATTGCATTCTCCAAAAGGAAAACTACTTTTCATTTAACTGGTTAAATTAAATTATGATAGTGATGCAATAGAGGTTTTATAAAATATTGATTAAACTAAATATCTTTCTTTCAGCAAGCTCCAATTTACCATGTATATAGTTAATTTTTGAATAACTAACGCAATTTCATATTTCTTTCCTAACTTAATTATTTTTCTTGTAATTGCCACTGATTGTAAATCTAAGAGTTGTGTAATGAGCTACATTCTAATCGTTTTCTATTACAAAATATGAAAATTTCTTTTGAAAGCCTTAATAGTGTGTGCAGCATGCAAACCAATCGCGGTACATATAAAAACTACATTTACTTCTTTTTCAAGTGTTAGAAGTTCATCAATATTAGTATAAGATATAGCTCCATATTCGGTAGCAAAGCCTTTATCACTTTCAAGCACAATATCAAAAACCGCGGTAAACGTACCAAATTTGTCCATAAGCCAGGCTCGTTTCCATAATTTTGCCACAATCGATTAAGGTAAATTGCACTTTATTCGTAATTTATTCCATGTTGGAATTCTTCTAGGTTTACTTGAACATTAAATAATAGCTTTTCTTCAACCTATTA
>JBBSRB010000030.1:0-24932 GCA_038243445.1 Chitinophagales bacterium
AGGCTGGATTAAAAAAGCCTGGACCTGGCACGAAGCAGCAGACACGCGCATTTTTAAACCCATTTCATCCAGCGGGTACGAAGGTGACTTTGTGTGGATTGGAAACTGGGGCGATGACGAACGAACGATGGAGCTTTTTGAATTTATTATAAACCCGGTTAAAGAATTAAAGCTTAAAGCAAAAATTTACGGCGTGCGTTATCCCGAAAGTGCAAAAAAAGCCTTAGCCGATGCGGGGATTGAATACGGTGGTTGGCTTCCTAATTTTAAAGTGCCCGAGGTGTTTGCCAAATACCGCTTTACGGCGCATGTGCCGCGAGGTCCCTATGTACGGTCGCTTTCTGGCATACCAACCATTCGCCCATTTGAAGCCCTGGCCTGCGGCATTCCTTTGCTTTCATCGCCGTGGCAAGATTCGGAAAACCTGTTTACGCCTGGAAAAGATTTTCAGTTTGCGCAAAACGGAGCCGAAATGAAAATGTTAATGCAAAAAGTTTTATCAGATGATTTATTAGTTACCAACATGGCAACACATGGTTTAGAAACCATTCAACAAAAACATACCTGTGTGCACCGCGTAGATGAATTGTACAAAATCTGCGAAGAATTAGGAGTGAAGAATTTTTAACAACAAAACACATTATGAAGTTTGCTTTCTTTGGCTCGTCACTTGTTTCAGCGTATTGGAACGGTGCCGCCACTTATTACCGCGGAATCATCCGGGCAATGAATAAACGGGGTCATCAGATAACTTTTTATGAACCCGATGTATACGACCGGCAAAAAAACCGCGATATGGATGATCCTGATTGGGCGCGCATAATGGTGTATCAGCCAACTGAAGAAGACTTGTATAAAGCCATGGAAGATGCGCTGCATGCTGATGTAATTATAAAAACAAGTGGCGTAGGCGTATTTGACAGCCTGCTGGAAAGTGCGGTTTTGAAACATAAGGAAAAGGGTAAAAAGGTAATTTTTTGGGATGTAGATGCTCCGGCCACTTTAGACAGGGTGAACAGTTTGGAAAACGATTGTTTCAAAGATTTGATTTCGCAATACGATTTAATATTGACGTATGGAGGAGGCGACCCGGTGGTGAATGCATACAAAAAATTGGGCGCACAAAATTGTTATCCTATCTACAATGCGCTTGATCCTTCTACACATTATCCGGTTTCGAAAAAAACTCGCTTTATAGCCGACCTTGCTTTTTTAGGCAATCGTTTACCCGATAGAGAAGAAAGAGTAGAAGAGTTTTTTCTAAATGTTGCAGATCTGATGCCGGAACACCGCTTTATTTTAGGTGGAAATGGCTGGCACGATAAGCCCATGTCGTCAAACGTAAAGTACATTGGACATGTATTTACGCGGGATCATAATGCGCTAAACTGTTCGCCAAAAGCGGTGCTCAACATTAGCCGCGATAGTATGGCGAAATTTGGTTTTTCGCCAGCTACCCGCGTGTTTGAAGCGGCAGGTGCCGGCGCCTGCATTATTACCGATTATTGGACAGGCATTGATGCCTTTTTTAACCCGGGAGAAGAAATTTTGGTAGCAAACAGTGGAAAAGAGGTAGCTGAAATACTAACTTCTCTTACAAACGAAAAAGCAGAAGAAATAGGAAAAGCAGCGCTTCAGAAAGTTTTAGCCCAACATACTTATACACATCGGGCAGCAGAACTCGACCGGATTTTAGAACACGAATTCAACGGTTTAAAAGTATGAAAAAAGGGGGTGCTTTAGAAATTGTGATTTTCGGTCTGTCTATTACTTCATCCTGGGGAAATGGACATGCAACCACCTTTAGAGGACTTGTTCGCGAACTTCAAAAAAAGGGTCATGCTGTTCGTTTTTTTGAACGCGATGTTCCCTGGTATGCTGCGCACCGCGATCTTCCAAATCCTCCTTTTTGCAATACAATATTGTATAACAGTCTGGATGAATTGATTGAAAAGTACACAGGTATAGTAAAAAATGCCAACCTTGTTATTGTTGGATCCTATGTTCCGGAAGGTGTTGCAGTCGGAGAATGGGTAACAAAAACTGCAGAAAACATCACCGCCTTTTACGATATTGATACGCCTGTTACATTAGCTAAGATAGAAAATGGCGATTTTGAATATTTACATCCGGACTTGATTTCTAAGTACAATTTGTATTTATCGTTTACCGGCGGACCAACCTTACAATTACTGGAAGAAAAATACGGCTCTCCAGCGGCCAGACCCTTTTACTGCTCTTTTGATCCGGAGTTATATTACCCTGAAGAACATACAATAAAATGGGATTTGGGCTATTTAGGTACATACAGCACCGACCGGCAACCGCCATTACAAAGGCTGATGATAGCCGCCGCTGAAATAGTAAACGATAAAAAATTTGTAGTAGCAGGTCCTCAATTTCCACCCGATATTGCGTGGGCAAAAAACATAGAGCGCATTGAACATTTGCCCCCATCTGCGCACCGAAAATTTTACAACAGCCAGCGGTTTACCATGAATATTACCCGGGTTGATATGATACAAGCTGGCTACTCGCCCAGTGTGCGCCTTTTTGAAGCGGCGGCCTGCGGTACACCGATTATTTCTGATTATTGGAAGGGCATTGAATCTTTTTTTGAAATTGGTTCTGAGATTTTAATTTCCAAAAACAAGGAAGACACAGTAGATTATTTAACCGACATCAACGAAGAAGAACGGAAGAAAATTGGAGACAGAGCACGCGAAAAAGTTTTAAAGCATCATACTGCGGCACACCGCGCAACCGAACTGGAAACGTACTATAAAGAAGCTTTTGCAAAGAAACAGGAAGGGCCTTTTTTCAACGTTTAGAAAGGTAGAACAGGCCGAAAAAAACAAAAGCACCCGATGTTTTTTTCAGGTGCTTTTAGGCTTCTATTTGTTTTCATTCAATTTCAAAAATTGATATCACAAAAACATTATTCAACTACTACCTGATCCTGATAGTAATCCAATCCCAGGTGCGTAATCAGGTCTTCACCCATTATATAACGGAGCGTATTATGCAGTTTTATTAGTTGTTTAAAGATGTCGTGCTCGGGGCGAAGGCCTGGTGCGGTTTGCGGCGATTTGAAATAAAAAGATAACCATTCCTGAATGCCCGACATGCCGGCTCGTTTAGAAAGATCCGCAAAAAGGGCAAGGTCTAAAACAATAGGCGCAGCCAGGATTGAATCGCGGCACAAGAAGTTTATCTTTATTTGCATCTGATAACCAAGCCATCCGAAAATGTCAATATTATCCCAGCTTTCTTTGTTATCGCCGTGCGGCGGATAATAATTAATGCGCACTTTATGATAAAGGTCTCCATACAATTCGGGGTTGGTATCTGGTTGCAAAATATCTTCCAGCACACTTAATTTAGAAACTTCTTTTGTTTTAAAATTATCCGGATGATCTAATACATAACCATCTCGGTTGCCTAAAATGTTTGATGAAAACCAACCTCTGATGCCTAAAGCTCTTGCCTGCAGGCCCGGAGCCAATATTGTTTTCATTAAGGTTTGTCCTGTTTTAAAGTCTTTTCCGCCAATGGGTGTGTCGGTTTTTCTCGCCAGGTCAATTAAGGCCGGAATATCGCAGGTTAAGTTTGGTGCGCCATTCATAAAAGGTACACCCAGCTTAATGGCGGCATAAGCATAAATCATAGAAGGCGCAATATCCGGGTCGTTATTTTGTAACCCTTTTTCAAAGCTTTCTATGGTTTGATGTACGGCAGAAGCCTCAATGTATTTTTCGGTAGAACCACACCACACTACTACTACGCGGGAACAATCGTTAGCTTCTTTAAAATTTTCGATATCGTCCATCAGGCATTTGGCAAGGTCGGCTTTTGTAGGTTCTTCCTTTATATGATCGCCATGAAGATTGGTAATGTACCAGGTATCGAAAACGGCTTTCATGGGTACAATAGCTTCCAACTCGGATTTTACCGCATGCAGCATCATTGGCTCTAGCACCTTTGCTTTCATGGCTGCTTCAAACACGTTATCGCTGTACACATCCCATCCGCCAAAAACAATATCATGTAAGTGGGCAAGCGGCACAAAATCTTTTATTAAAGGATAGCGGTTTTCCGTTCGCTTTCCCAGCCGGATATTTCCCATTTGCGTTAATGAACCAACCGGCTGTGCCAGACCCTTTTTAACAGCTTCAACACCGGCGATGAGCGTACTGGCTACAGCGCCTAAACCCGGGATTAAGATACCGAGCTTTCCTTCGGCTTTTTCAATGGCATTCTGCATCTATGTAATTTTTTAAACTTGTTGAAAATCAAATATAACCATAAAGCAAAAGCAACTATAATGCTTTGCGAGTTGTTGGTACTTAAAGTGTCAAATTTCCCGTGTGGTTTATTAACATCAGTCGTGGCGTTTCGTTGTACATTTCAATAATGGTTACCGAAGCGGGGCTCACCTCAATTCGTTGAAATAAATCGAGGTGTATTCCTGCGTAATAGGCAATAGCTGCTTTAATTAAATCGGAATGAGAGACCACGGCAACCGCTTCATTGGGGTGCTGCACACACAATTTTTGAAGTCCTGTAATTATCCGCGCTTGTGCTTCGTGCATGGCTTCGCCGCCTGTAATGCGTGTGCCGCTCCGAAACGAGTTAAAGCGTTGAAACTGCACATCTTTATGAAGTTCATCAAATAGGCGGTTTGTCCATTCGCCAAAATCAATTTCTAAAAAATCGTTCGAAATTGTCGTTTTCAAATGAAGCATTTCGGCAATGGGCCGGGCGGTTTCCACTGCACGCTCAAGGGGGCTGCTGTAGACAGCCTTTATAGGCAACGAAGCAACCCTTTTTGCAAGGTTTTGCGCCTGTGCCCTTCCTTCTTCATTTAAAAAAACTCCTGGAGTTCGGCCCGATAGTCGCTTACCTACACTATCGGTAGTTGCATGACGTATCAGGAGAAATTTAGTCATTAATCAGTTTTTTATAAGAGTTGTTTATGTTTTATCTGCTAAATTGCCTTCTTGTTTTCAAACACAATTTCAAAATAATTTTGATGCTTACCAAATGAGCACCAAATGATATGTTGTTTGTTGTTTCCTTTTGAAAGAAAGATTTAAAAAAGGGCAAAGTACGATTTTTGAACAAACGTTCGGGCACGAAAACGCATCAGCAGAAACTAGTTATGAAATGAAAACAGCCGGGCCCGTAAACGCAAAGTTTAAATTGGCGTTTTTGAAAAGATCTTGTCTAGTGTATAAACCAAAAAAAATAAACGGAGAGAACAGAACTATGAGTGTTTTAAAAATCGGTGTGTTAACGTTTCATCGTTGTATTAATTACGGCAGCTACTGGCAGGCGCGTTGTTTAGTTGAAGGGTTGCAATCCCTCGGGCATGACGCAGTTATTCTCGACCACGATTCGCGGGCAGTAAACATGGCAGAATGGAGGTGTGCTTACCAGCCTGTGCTGCCTACAGCGGTTCCAAAATCTGATCAACCTTTATACCGCGAAAAAATTGAAAAGTTTTTCTCAGCTTTTGATAAGTTACCCCTTTCGCCACGCTTCCAACTTCACCAGCCAAATGAAATGGATACCTACGATGTGGTAGTTGTAGGAAGCGACGAAGTGTGGAATTTATATCATCCCTGGTATAGCGGCTGTCCTCTTTTTTATGGAGATGGCGTGAGGGCACAGCACCTTGTTGCTTATGCCGCCAGTTTTGGCAATTATTCTGCTTCCTGGGGCTTAGGCAAAGAATGGGCAGAACGTCTGCGCAATTTTAGCTCTATTTCGGTACGTGATGAAAACTCGCAGGTGATTGTTACAAACGCAATTGGAACAGAGCCGCAAATGGTACTCGACCCCTGCCTTCAGTTTTCAATTAAGCCGGATGAAAGGCCTATTGAAAGGTTTAAAAAACCCTATGTTGCTGTTTACGGGCACAATTTCTCGCCTTTCTATGTTCGTGAGATTAAAATGTGGGCAGCGCACAAAAATCTTCCACTTGTAAGCATTGGCTATCGCAACGATTGGGCAGACGAGCAGTGGATTACTGCCGACCCGCACGATTTTGCGCATTTTATGGCCGCCTCGGAGGCTGTTGCTACAAACTTTTTTCACGGCTGCGTTTTTGCACTGCTGAATGCAAAGCCTTTCGTTTGCGAAACATCTCCCTATCGGAGTAATAAGCTTCAGGGGTTAATGACGAAGATTGGAGGCGAAGGACATCTAGTAACAGAAGAAGCGCCGTTTAGTGTTTATGAAGCACATCTAAGCCAATCTTTGAACCCTAACATCCTTCAAAAAATTGATCGCCTGAGGCAGACATCAAACATATTTTTAGCAGAGGCGCTCAACGTTCAAAAATTACAACTTGCATGAGTAAGCTACTCAGCCCAAATGATATTGTCCGCTCTGGTTTGTGTATTGGCTGCGGCAGTTGCGTTGCCCAGTCTGGCGAGCCTTCTGCGCAAATGAAGTTCGATAGGTATGGACAACTAAAACCACATGGCAGTTCTGAATGGTTTCGTCGTCCTTCTGAGGCATTTACACAAACCTGTCCCTTTTCACCTGTTACAAAAAACGAGGATGAACTGGCAGCAGCGCTTTTTCCCGTTTCTAAACAGAAAGATGCTGCTTTAGGGCGGTATCAAACGGCTTACGTTGGTTATGTAGCAGAAGAAGATTTTCGGTTAAAAGGAAGCTCGGGCGGAATGGTTACCTGGGTTGCCACAGAACTGTTGAAAAAGGGGTTGATTGACGGTGTTGCCCATGTTGTTGCAACAAAAGATCCCGAAAAGGAGGGGCGCTTTTTTAAATTCAGAATAGCAAGAACAGAAGATGAATTCCGCGAGGGCGCAAAATCCAGGTATTATCCTATTGAATTATCTGAAGTATTAGAAACAATCCGGGAAGTTCCTGGTCGCTATGCGGTGGTGGGAATTCCATGTTTTATTAAAGCGGTACACCTATTGCGCGACAGGGATCCCGTTCTTCGCGAACGCATTCAGTTTACTTTAGGACTGTTTTGCGGCCACATGAAAAGCGCCCGGTTTGTTGAAAGCTTTGCCTGGCAAATGGGCGTTCCTGTGAAACAAATAACAGATGTTGAATTTCGCCAAAAAGATTTGAACCGGCCGGCAAACCTGTACACAGCAAAACTTACGTTGCAGGATGGGAGTGCTGTAACCAAAGACTGGTGGCACCTTGCTGATGGCGATTGGGGAGCCGGGTTTTTTATGAATTCAGCTTGTAATTTTTGCGATGATGTGGTTGGCGAAACAGCCGATATTTCATTTGGCGATGCCTGGGTGGAGCCTTATTCTTCTGATGGAGGGGGAACCAATGTGGTGGTTGTGCGTTCGCCCTTACTGCAAGGTTTTGTGGCCGATGCAATCAAGGAAGGAAGGCTGAAACTGGAAGCTGTAAACGGTGAATTTGTGGCTCAAACGCAAGCTGCGGGGTTTCGGCAGCGCCGCGAAGGATTGGCGTACCGGCTTACATGGAGGCGCACTGGCGTGCAGCCGGTAAAGCGTGTAGCGCCCGATGCCCAAACGCCCACAAGAAAACGTAAAACTATTTACCGGATTCGCTATGCTATTTCCGCCGGCAGCCATCGGGTGTTTGCCTTGGCTCGACGCTTTCAAAAACCGCGATGGTACGTACATTGGGCGCGACTGGCAGCGGCTGTGTATCACGGGCTGGCGTACCACCATGGAAAATTGGGTGAAATAATGAAACGCTTTGGAGAATTGAAAAAGTAGGCTTGTAGCAAAGTTTCGACTGGAGCTCTCCCATAGCAAAAAAAAGCACCTTATTTATTCTTTTAACCTGGATTTTACCTCTTTTTCTAATTCGTGTTTCACCGTTTCAATAACTCCTTTCCAATTGCCTGCTTGCTCCTGTCTGAAAAGACGCATGGTTGAATACCAAGGGCTGTCCGAACGGTTATCCATCCATCGCCAATCTGCTTCTGAGTATAGTAAAGTCCAAACAGGTACGCCGAGTGCCCCGGCTAAATGTGCCGGCATGGTGTCAACTGAAATCAATAAATCAAGAGCCTTTATAATACGGGCATCGGCATACAGGTCAGCTCCATTTAGATGGCTTCCAAATTCCCCGTTCCAACCTGCCTTTTGAGGATTTGCCTGGAGAATAAAAAAGGTAATTCCCTGAATCTGCGACAGCGGAAGCAGAAGGGAAAATGGAATAGATCGGAGCTCGTCCCACTCTCCTGCTTTCCAAACAAGGCCAACCGAAAAGGTGTCCTGTGTAGCTGAAAGTGGTATCGAATCAACATGTAGGTAGGGTATTTTAGAAGGTATTGTGGCAAGTGTTGTGCGAAAAATATGAGATAATTCCATGATTTCAACATCAACATCATACGCTATTTCCGGTGCACCATTGTGCAGCGGCAGCAATTTATCAATTTCAGAAATTGTTTTAAAAAGGGGTAGGAGAGATGGTTGGGTCCAAACGATGACCTCTGATGCAAGCCTTTTAAGCAGTGGTACATATCGTATAAATTGGATAGTATCGCCAAGACCATGATAGCAGCGCACAAGAACCCGTTTGTTTTGGAGCGAATCGCCAGTCCATACATTTTGAAAATGGCGCGGCAGATGCCAGCAAGGCTTTCCAGCACGGGCTTTCAGCGCTTTATCGCTAATAATCCATGCTTCTTTAAACGCGCCCCGGCGCATGTGCTGCATCCACAAGGTGGAGGTGTTTGTTTGAAGGGAAGAACTCATTCAAAACTTGTTTAACCAAATCTATTTTTACCAGGCGAAGGCAGGCCCCTTTTTTCAATCTTCATGCATAACGGCGCATCATGGTAACACAGAAGTCGGCAAACTCTTCAATATTTTGCGGCGGACTGGTATGGTGTGGCTGAATACCTTTTGATTCGGGTGTAAAGCAAAATGTAACCGTCAGGTCAAAAGCATCCAACGATTTCATTACGTGATCAAACCATTGTTCCGCACCTGGTCGCAACCAATCGGCCCAGCTTAAACCCGTGCGCAGTTTTTTAACTCCTAAATTTTGAAGTGTTTTAATAGCTGCATGTAAGCGGTGGTCTTCAAAGTGAAACCACTGACAAATGCCCATTTCCGGTGTGTAATCTGCAAACTGTTTCAAGGCCAGTTTCGGGGTGCCGTCTTCCCGCAAAATTCCCATGTGAAAGTGGCGGTAATAAGATGAGCCTTCGGCCTCGCGGTGGCGTGTGGTGGCTTCCCAGGAGCTTGGTAAATCGTAGAGGCTGTACCAGTGAACACGCTCAACGCGGCCCAACAGCAATTCGGCAGTTCGCCGCAGCCCAAACTCCTGCACTTCTTCGGCTCCGAAGGTAGAAATGCCTACTTCTGTTACCCACACCGGCAAAGCCGTAACAGCTTCAATGTCCGCAATCTTTTGCGGCCAGTCGTGTATCGACCAAAGATTCCAATCAAGCGGAAAGCCATGAACCGCTACGGCGTTCAAATCGTCGAGTGCGCCATAGCTTTGCAGCCTTTGTATAAAGGATGGATCAATTGGCGAGATGCCGCCAAGAACCCTTGTAATTTCAGGCTTTTCGGCTTTGACTGCTGCTGCTGCCAGCTTCACCATGGCACCATATACCTTCCATTCCGGATCTATTTCTAAAGCCCAATGAGATTTATTATTTGGTTCGTTCCAAAACTTAACTGCTTCAATCATAAAATCCTAACTCTTATTTTTTTATTGGGTAAACCGCGAACGTTTGGCTATTTGGCAGTTCAGCGCGGCGGCAAATGTAAACTTCTTTCTCAGGATGGGCGGTGATTTCGAAACCGGCGCTTCGCAGCATTGCTTCCATGCACGCGCGGTTCGGAATCCACCAGTTTGTAGGGTCGTCGGAGTAGCGCTGCTCAATAAAGTACATTTGTGGAAAGCCCGTTTTATCAAAGATATCTTCCACCCAAAAATCATAATCCGGTTGCAGTGGTTCTACATCATTACTACCGCGCTGCAATGATTGAAAGATTAAAATATCTTTTACTACGGTATCATACAACAAATCAAGCGCAAGAAGTGGATGACGCAGGTGGTAAAGTACGCCCATGAAAATAACTACGTCGAACTTCTCGCCAAGGGCGCCAATATTATACACTGATAAATTTTTAAAATCAATATCAACACCTAAAACCTTGGCGGCATAGCGAGCCTGCGCCAGGTAGCGCTCGTCCGAATCAATACCAGTAACGCGTGCTGCGCCGCGCCGCTTCATTTCTATTGAATAAAAGCCGGCGTTGCAACCAATATCCAAAACAGTTTTGCCGGTTAAATCTTCGGGTATTGCATGCGCAAAGCTTTTAAACTTTACAGTGGGATAATCTCCTAAAAAATGGTCGGGGGCTGTTTTTATGCCATGCAGATCAATATTATGAAACCATTTACCGAGCTTATGTACGTTTTCCTGTATATGTTCCATTGTCAAATTCTTTGATTGTGCATTTTACACCAAAAATCTAATTTAAAGTTGAAAAATATAGACCGTTGAAAGAATTTATGTCTTGGCAAAAACTACTCAAAAAGGGTGTTGGAAAAAGGGCAGAAAGCAAGCATGAACTTATTCCGGTTACCGGTTGAATGTCACTAAGGTAAATACATAAATAGCTCATTCTTTTTTTATCTATGTAATAACTAATCTGTTCTTTATCCATGCTTGAAGTATAGAGCTGTGGTACGAACTTGCTAAAAAATTAAGAGGGTAAATCGTTAATTAAAGAAACAGGCAAAGAAAAAAAACCGCCGTTCAAGCTCATTTATTTTAACCATGTGTGGGTACATTTAACTGTAACCAACTTTCGAGTGATTCGTTTGAGGTGTAGCCTTTTTGGTTTCTTCTTTGTGTTGCTGATTGTGGTAATGTTCCATTATAGCTTGGGTTGCAATTAGGTGGATCGAATGATTTATTGGTCTAATCTTTCAAGCAATGCCTCCATTTCTGCTATTTCTTTTCTTTGCGCTTTGATGATATCTTCTGCCAATTTCTTTACTTCAAGATCTTTTATATCTGCTCTTTCACTGGTTAAGATTGCGGATGAATGATGTGGTATCATGGCTTTCATATATTGTACATCGCTTATAGGCGTTTGAGACCTTAGCGCAAATAGCACAACTATAAATATCACAACGCCACCAATTGTTATACCCATATTTATATTTTTATCCGAATACATTTTGCCCATCATCAACATCATCACAACCGCCATTGAGGCCACCATTAATATTGCCATATAAATGCGGGTAATGCTCGTGTGATAATGCTTAATTTCTATCACGTTTAAAAACATAACGATGTACATGATGAGGAAAGAAATAAACATCGTTAACGAAAACTTTTTGTAACTCATGCTTTGTATGTTATGCATATTTTTATGCTGTTCCATTCTTACTTATTTAAAGTTTAAAAGGGCAGGTACCAAGCCTGCCCTTTGTAATCATTAAGCCGCCATTTTTCTGCATTCCTCTGCACAAGCTTTACAAGCTGCCGCACACTCCTGGCAATGACTGCTGTGTGTATGCTGAGCACATTCGTTGCCGCAGGCTTTGCAGATGTCTGCGCACAGTCTGCAAATCTCTTTAGATTTGCTACTTCCTAAGCTCATAAGCTGTGCCGCTGCATAACATAAAGCAGCACATTCCATATCTAACTGAATGCACTTCGCCATCATTTTTACATCTTCTTCCTGTGTGCATGATGAAGCACAATGGTTACAAATAGCTGCACATTTTAAGCATGCTTCTATGCAACTTTTGTACGTGTGATAACCTGTCATAATTGTTGATTTTAATTGTTAAAAATGATTGTTTCTAAAGAACTTTTTAAATTAAGAAAGCACAAACAGCACTTGCTGTTGTAATGATAGCTCAGTTGAAGAAATGTTGCGGTATTTCAATCACTGACATTTTAGTACACAATTGTTATTCCTGCTCCAAAACCCATATCACTATCATAGTGGGTTGAGAGGTTGAGCCATTTACGAAAGATATATTTAAAACCTGCCATGTATTCTTTATCCGTGTTCCACATAGCCCCTAGCCGTAGGCGTGGTGTAATAGGAATGTCTTCGCGACCCAACTGGAAACGAAACTTTCCTTTGCTGTCAATACGGCCTTGTGCTTTTAATAACATTGGAAGTGTGTATTCTACCCCCGCTACAAAAGCCTTTCGGTTGTTCTGATTGGTAAATTGGCCAAAAGCATTTTTTTCAACATTGTTTACCCTGTTGTTTTTATGGTAATCGAAACCAATAAACGGAAACCACCACTGCATTTTTCCAAGATATTTACCCAATATGGTTTCGCTTTCATAACCATGCTCGGGATGAATGCCCAATCGCCATTCAGTACGCAGTTCATAGCGTTCGCCTGGTATCATAATTTTTCCATCGCTACCGTTGCTTTCCAAACCGATTTCTGCCATAATATGCGTCATATTCTGGTCTCTTAGAAAGCGATTGTAAGAGGCTACAGCATCGGGCAATTCCGGGTTAGGCGGCGAATTCTTATAGCTGAACACATTACCCATACCTGCCATCATGTGGTAGAGAATGTGGCAATGAAAAAACCAGTCGCCACTCTGACTACCTGCAAATTCAATGGTATCACGCTCCATCGGCATGATGTCCAACACATTCTTGAAGGGGGCATATTCGCCCTGCCCGTTCAGCACTCTGAAGTCGTGGCCGTGCAAGTGCATAGGGTGGCGCATCATGGAGTTGTTGTATAAGATGATTCGTACATTTTGCCCTTTTTCGATTATTATTTTATCCCATTCTCTCACAACTTTATTGTTAATAGACCAAACATAACGGTTCATGTTACCTGTTAACTCAAACTCCAGAATTTTATACGGAGCATCGGGTAAAATGGTTTTAGTGGGCGACTGAAGCATACTGTAATTAAGCGTGGTAATACCGTCATTCTTCACATCCAAACCTTGCATTTCTATCATGTTTGCTGCTTCTGTACTATCAATTTTTTCGGATTTTTCGTGCTGGTGCTGCATGATTGGATTATTTATTTCATCATACATCACCATATTCATATCCATCTTTTGTAAGTTCATTTCCATGTCCATAACTTTCATGTCGCCGTTCATCTTCATCATGTCGTTCATCATCTTCATGCCTTCAAAATATTTCAGGCGGGGAAGTTTTGGTGCCGGCATTTTTATGCCGCTACCCAGCCATAGCGAGGCGGCTTTTGTACGGTCTTCCGGTGTTGCTCTAAACTCATAACTCATATTTTGCGGAACGGTAACTACTACGTCATAGGTTTCTGAAACACCTACTATCAGCCGGTCTACTTCAATAGGCACTACCTCGTTTCCATCATTGGCTATCACCGTCATTTTACCACCGCCATAACCTACCCAGAAATAACTGGAAGCACCTGCATTTACAACACGCATTCTAATCCTGTCTCCTGCTTTATATTGCGGCGCTTCTGCTTCAGGTTTTCCATTTATGAGGAAGCGGTCATAATATACATCGCTTACATCCATGGCATTCATGCGCTTAAACTCGTTGGTTATTTTGGTACCGAAATGACCAGCGGCAATGGCTTCGCTATAGCTTTGTGTACTGCCCTTTTTTATGGCATACCAATCGTTTACAGTTCGTAGCCTGCGCTGCACCTGCGATGGCTTTTCGTCTGTCCATTCACTTAAAACAATGGTTTGTTCCTTGTTGTACGAGCCGTTACCTTTTTTAGGCATAGGATTCATTTGCATATTGCTATGGTCCATACCTTTCATATCCGTGCCGTTCATATCAGCCATATTATGCCCGGCATGCGGATCAGCGGAAGCAGTATCTCCTTTCACCATTTTGTTGTGCATAGCATGATTATCTGTGCCTTGCATTTGTGCAGGCATTTTCATGTCTTTCATTTTCATTAGGGAACCGTTACCATTCATTGGCATTTCATCCTGCCCTGTTCTCTTTTTAAAAATTAGAGCTCCGTACACACCAGCCTGCTCCTGCAATCCGCTATGCGAATGATACCAATAGGTACCATTTTGCTGTACTGCAAATTTATACAGGTGGGTTTCTCCTGTATGAATGGGTTGCGTGGTGAGGTAGGGTACTCCATCAAACTGGTTGGGTAAAATCACTCCGTGCCAGTGAATGGAAGTTTCATGGTTAGCAAGATTATGTACATATACTGCTGCAGTATCCCCTTCGGTAAATACCAGGTCAGGACCGGGAAGTGTACCGTTTATGGCGAATGCATGTTTGAGTTTGCCGGTGTAATTGACCATTGTATCGCTTACATACAAATCGTACCGAACTGTTTTGCCCGGAGCCATATTTACTTTTCCTGCAAAAGACATTTCTTTTTCCGCTTCCTGCTGATGGGCAGGATTATCCATGCTCTTCATTTCCATTTTCTTTTTGTCCTCTCCTTTATCCATGTCCATCATTTTGTGGTCAGGTTTTTCCGGAAGCGTTTCCTTTTTCATGGGCATGGCAGGCTTCTTTTTTGGCGCGGGCTTAGCCATAGTAGCTTTTACCTTTTTCTTTACCAAAGCCATCCCGCATTTGGGGCATTTGCCCGGCTTATCGCTCTGCACTTCGGGGTGTATTGGGCAGGTGTAGATTTCCTTTTTGGCAATCTGCTGCTTAGCAGGCATGTTGTGCCCCTCGTGCTGCGCAAAAGCTGTAGACTGGGCAATTACCAGCCATCCTAATAATATTAAATGTTTCATTGATTTTTTTTAAAGCCCTTAGGTATAATTTATTTTGCTGCTTCCAGGCTATCTCTTGTTTTTACTGCCCAATCAATAATTAATTCTTTTTCGAATTCTGAAAGCCTGGCTTCCTTATGCATGAGGGTATAAGATGTCAAAGGCATTGTTCCGTCTTTCACACTACCTGCTATGGACTTTAGTTTGCTTAATTGTCTTCTGACAGAATAAGTACCAAATTCATCAAAGTTTAATTCCTTTTTGCCCTCCCGGATATGATCAGACATAAACCATGCGACTGGTTGCACATACACATACCAGGGATACCGGGTGTTGTTGCTATGGCAATCGTAACAGGCATTTTGCAAATGCATCTGTACATCCGGTGGTACCGGCACCTGCTTTAAAATAGCGTTGGATAAATCACCTTTATTTGTGTTACGCTCCGGCCTAAAAAACTGGATGACAACAAAAGCCAATACTAAAAACAGCGCTATCACTTTTAGCAGGCGCATTATTTCAATTCCTCTTTTATGGTGCCGCAATCAGGCATTTTTTTACCGAGATAGGGGTTCCTGATTTCTATTACCTCGCTTAGCCAATTTGCACCTTTATTGTTATTGTACATGGGGCAATGCGTGTAATACATGGTTTTACCGGTACCGGATACTTTTACCATGTCGTACATATCCTTGCTGAGGAGTTCAAAATGCTCCCTCTGGTGCGCTATCTTGTCGCCGTTGCTGCCAATATGTTCAGCATGTTCTTTTATATCCGCTTTTACTTCTTCGTACATCTTTTTTTCTTCTGCATTAAAACCAGTTGCGTCTACATTGGTAATTGCCATTGCCACCTTGTTACCTGCCGAAGCAGCGGCTTTGGCATCATCATTTGCCAAGGCATTTTTCACCTGGAAGTAGCCGTTCATCACCGTGTTCAATGAAGCATTATTCATCATGCCTTCCGCGTTAGTGGAGTCCTCATTCATGTGGTGCATACCGCTGTCCATCATGTTCCCTTGTTCGACCGTTCGGGAAGTTACACTTGTTTTAGTGTCACTGTTGCATGCTGTTAAGGATGCTGCTACAATAGCGACAGCCATACATATATTTTTCATAATTGACTTATTTTTTTAATAAATATAAATGTTACTGAATGGTGTCGGTTACTTTACCACAGGTAAGCATACTGCTGCCATAGTAAGGGTTTTTGATGGCTTTTTCGCTGCTTAACCACGAAGCTTTTTTCATGGGGCAGTATTGAATGTAAACCGGCTGGTCGCTCAACTTAAATTCTTTTGCCACTGCTGTGATGTTGGTGGAGAAGTTGGAAAAAGCCGCTCTTTGCTTTTCAATGTTTTTTGTATCGGCAATAGTGCCGGCATCTTTCAGCAAAGTGTTTACGTTACCTTCTGAAATGAGTTTGTAAGAAATGCCATTGATGTTTTTGATAAAAGCTGTGGCGCTTTCTGAAGCGCTTTTGTTATTGCCAGTCACCAATGCATCTTTAATGTTATAATAAGATTGAAGCATTTGAGATAACCGGGCATTATCTACAGCATCCTGTGCCTGCGCTAAATTTGTAGTAGCTGTTGCAAATAAAACAGCCATTGCAATGAATAATTTTTTCATGTTTGAATGATTTGAATATGTTTAAAAAATATACTGGTTTTTAGCCCATACGGTAATGATAGGCTTAGAAAATCTCTGCTTTTATTAACATTCAATCAAATCTGGAACGACTGTATCGCTATGCGGATGTCGGGAATGGGAGGATGGTGCCTATGGACAAACGATTTAATTTCATTCGTTCTATTGATGTAGGAAGAAATACCGGTGTCAAACCAGGTGGCGGTAAAAATTGAAAAAAAAACCGGGTGAACAATTTCCACCTGATGGGGTACCGTTTTATTGATTAAGTTGAAGGAGGTTACCCCATTACTGCAACAATCGTCGTCACTACTTCCACTTTCGGGGTGATGTTGTTTATGTTTTTCGGAGTGCTGCTGGTTATTTGCATGCTCATGATGCTCGGTATGTGAAGCAAATTCGACAACTTCGGTTTCATGGTGATGTTTATTGTAACCCAAATTGAAACCTAAAGAACATGCAAAACCCAACAAGGTGTTTAAGGAAAACACGAGTAGCAGCAAAGAGGCTATAACTTGTATGGTGTCGTTTTTCTTCAATTATTTCTTTGTATTTACAACATTCTTTTTTGTGTACGAATACCGCTTTAAATAACCGCCAAAGCATTGCTTTTATATTCACGCTGCAAATTTTAAAACTTAGTAGTAATAACAGGGCAAAAACCTTGCCCTGCTGATTTTTGAATTTTATTGGCTCAGCGTTTCTGCCTTAAAACCGGCATTCTTTACTATTTCGCGAACCTTTTCATTAGAAAGTTTTTCGGTTTCAACCGTTAGGACCTTTTGTGGATTTGCGGTATCTACTTTCCAACTTTTAATTTCGGTATTGGCATTTAAATGCGGCGTAATGGTTGCGACGCAGCCGCCACAATTAATATTGTTTTTAAACTGGTATTTCATAAATTTTATTTCTGTAAAGTTCCGGCTTATTGAGCAGCAAGTTGTTACATTATTATGGTAAAGATGTACATAATATTGGGTTTACAGCTTCAACCATTTTAGCCGAAGGCTATTGGCTACCACGCTTACACTGCTTAATGCCATAGCTCCACCTGCAATCATGGGATTTAGCAAAAACCCATTAAATGGAAATAATATTCCTGCTGCAATGGGTATGCCAATGATGTTGTAAATAAATGCCCAAAACAGGTTTTGCCTGATGGTGGCAACAGTGTGTTTTGATAATTTTATTGCCTGCGAAATTTTAGAAAGATCTGAAGAAATCAGGGTCATTTTGGCCACGTCCATAGCAATGTCGCTGCCTTTACCCATGGCAATACTCACGTCGGCTTGTGCTAATGCATTGCTATCGTTTATACCATCGCCTACCATTGCTACTACTTTTCCCTGCTGTTGCAATTCCTTTATGAAAGCAGATTTTTCAGCCGGCAAAACTTCGGCTTTATAATGTTCTATACCTGTCTGCTCTGCAATTGCTTTTGCCGTTTGCACATTATCGCCGGTAAGCATATACACTTCAATGCCGCTTTGCTGCAATGCCTTAACAGCCTGGATGGAGGTGTCTTTTATTTTATCCGCAATGGCAACAGCAGCCAGGGCATTTTCTTTATCTGCTAACCAAATTACCGTTTGCGCTTTGTTCAGCCATTCGTTGGCCGCCGCTTGCAAAGCAGGCTCTATATGGATGTTTTCAGAAAGTAGCAGCGCAGGGCTGCCCAAAAAATAGGTATTGCCGGCATACGTTACTTTTACACCTTTGCCCGTGATACTTTCAAAATGGTCAAGCGTAAGAGGCTTAATATTTTTCTGCTGGAAGTAACGAATGACTGCCTCCGCCAAGGGATGTTCTGATTGTTGCTCAATACTAAACAGTAAATTAATAAGTTCTTTTTCGCCAGCACCGGTTTTCCATTGTATAGAAACTACTTCCGGTTTTCCTTCAGTGATAGTACCTGTTTTATCCAGCACAATGGCAGTTACTTTTTTTGCCAGTTCCAGGCTTTCTGCATCTTTTATTAAAATACCATTCTCTGCACCTTTACCAATGCCTGCCATGATAGCCGTAGGTGTTGCCAAACCCAATGCACAAGGACAAGCAATGACCAATACAGTTACCAATGCGAGCATACCTTGTGTAAAGCCGTTGTCTCCACCCAATACAACCCAGGCAATCAAACTAAGTACTGCAATCAGCATCACGACCGGAACGAAAATGCCTGCAATCTTGTCAACCACTTTTTGCACTGGAGCTTTGCTGCCCTGTGCTTCCTGCACCATTTTTATAATTTGAGCTAAAACTGTATCTCCGCCAACTTTATCTGCCTTGAAATGAAAACTTCCTTTCTGGTTGATAGTTCCTGCAAACACTTTTTCGCCCTCAATTTTTTCCACGGGGATGGGTTCGCCGCTAATCATACTTTCATCTACAAAGGAGCTACCAGTTTTCACCGTTCCGTCAACTGCAATTTTTTCACCCGGCTTTACCAACAAAATATCGTTCACCTTTACAGAAGCAACCGGCATTTCCATTTGGTGCCCGCCTTCATGTACTACAGTAACCGTTTTTGGTTCTAAGCCCATTAATTTTTTCAAAGCAGAGGAAGTATTTCCTTTTGCCTTTTCTTCAAGCATTTTGCCCAGGAGAATAAAGGCAATTACCACGGCTGCGGCTTCAAAATATACATGCGCTTCTAATCCTTTGCTACGCCAGTATTGAGGATATACGGTATTGAATACGCTGAATAAATAAGCAACTCCTGTACTTAATGCCACCAGTGTATCCATGTTGGCAGAGCGGTGTTTCGCCTGCTTCCATGCTCCAATGAAGAACTGCTTCCCAAACACCAGCACAACAGGTGTTGCCAATACCCACATAATAAAGTTTGCATAAGGAATGTTCATGAAAAACATTCCTATTAGCACTAAGGGAATGGAAAGAGCAATGGAACCAACGGTCCGTTGCTTTAGTATTTTAAATTTCTTTCGGTGTACTTCTTCCACTTCATCTTTTGCTGCTTCGCTTTCATCAATCATCAAATCGTAACCAATACTTTGCAGTGCAGCTTTCAATTTTTGAGCGTCTGTAACGGTAGGTACATACTCTACCTGAGCCGTGGCATTGGCATAATTGACAGACACATTTACCACACCTGCTGTATTTTCCAAAATGCTTTGAGAACTACTGGCACAGGAAGCGCAAGTCATGTTGAGCACTGGGAATGTTTTTTTTACTGTGTCTACATCATAGCCCAAATCCCTGATTGCTTTTACCGCTTGCGGTATCGTTTCCAGTTCATCATCGGTTGTAATAACTGCCCGGTGGTTATTCAATTCTACCTTATGGTTCTTAACTCCCGTTACCCTATCTAAACCTTTGTCAACAATCAGGGCGCAATGTTCACTTTCAACACCCGCTAAGGGAAGATTAATGGTACTTATATCTTTATTCATCTTTTTCGTTTTATAACGATACAAAGGTGTGGCAGAATAAAGGGTTTTTGTTATAGCATTCGGGGAAAGATGTATAGATAATTGTACAATGCGAAACCTTTGTATCAGTCTTTTACATCGTCAATTGGCTTTCTATGCAATGCACCCATCTGTTTAAATTGCGAGGGCGTCATTCCGGTGAGCTTTTTAAACTGGCTGGAAAGATGCTGGGTGCTGCTATACCCGAGGTTAAATGCAATTTGTGATATTGACTGTTCATTGTAAATCAACCATTCCTTTACTTTTTCTATTTTCTGGAGATTAAAAAATTGTTCTAACGTAATGCCTTCTACTTCGGAGAACAGTTTGCTGATAGACGAATAATTTCTAAATACATTTTCTCCTATAAATTTTGTTAGACTAAAATGCGCTTCTACATTGCCGCTTTGAACTTTTTGTATCAACAAATTTTTAACCTGCTCAATTATTTGGGTCTTTTGGTTGTCTAATAGTTCAAAACCAGTATTAAGGAGATCTTGCGAAAAATTTTCCAGCTGCAGGGTAGTAGGTGTTTTAAACAGTTCTACTTCGCCCAGCCTAACATATTTTGCCTGCATATTATTTTTTATTAATATATGTTCAACTGACGAAATGCAGCGGGGACAAACCATATTTTTTACGTAGAAGCGCATGAGGTAAAGTTAAATCATTGCGGTTGGTACGTGGGAGCCCATCAATATTAGTACCATCAGCGGTTTTAAAAACAAAAAGAGCAGAGGTAGTGCTGCTTAATCCTGTGTGGTGAACTTAACTATCCGAAGTTCAAAATTTTTATTTAATGATTTACAGAGGATTGTTGATTATTGATGAAAAAATTTTACCACCTTTTCTACACTTCAGCAGTCAGGCTATTACAATCGGCGCAAAATTATCTTAAGTTTTCCGAGCACAAAACGAAAAAGGATTAAGTAATCTAAAATGATTAGTATTTGTGTTGTTTAGAATTTTGCCATTAGTGTAATACGAGACACCGGTTCAATCCCGGCCAGCTCCACATTACCGGACAGCTTTAGAATTTTAAAAAGGATGTCCGGTATTTTTTATGCATTGAACCCTAGTCCAGTGCGAGTATCATGGAAGTTAGAAGTGGATCTACAGCCACCCTAAAACCAAAATTGTTGGTAGCGCCATCTTAAAATATGAATAGAAACTTCTCATTTGGTAATTAAACCATTGCCGAAGCCCAGTATGATCAACTTAAGGCCAATGGCGAGAACCTTCAGGTTTACGCTTTCAGTGCAAATTAAATTATAAGAAATACTACGGGTTACAGTCTAATCTGCGCGGAAAATTTCATCATCGAAAGTGGTTTTTCTTAATTTATCTCGCTTTCTTTTGTATTCTTTAAAAGTATGGGTTTGCAGCACAAAGACAAATAAGAGTTTAATAACTGAAATTGTTAGATTATTACCCTTGTTGCAACTTACATAATTTGTTTGCATATTTACAGTCAGTTAATCCATCCAAATGAAAATTCAAAATCTTATTATATGGGTATTTTCCATTATATTTATTGGATGTTGCTATTTCCTTTTTTCTTCGTATCAGAATAAACAACAAGCAACAGTTGCTGCACATTCCATTGAACACACATTTACAGTAATTGAGAAGATTGATAATGTTGAAACCGCTGTTTTTGAACTGGAATCAAAAGTTAGAGGCTATATGCTGTCAGGCGATAGCAGGTTTCTTTCAACCTTAGATCAAAGAAAGCAAGAAATCCGATCCGGTCTTTACAAGATTAGATTACTTACAGCAGACAATCCCTTTCAACAAAAACATAGTAAAATTTTAAATGAACTGCTTAACAAAAAAATTGCATTTCAATATGAATTGCTTTCAATCTATAATCGTAATTCAAGCGAAGCAGAAAGACTAATAGCAAAAGGCAAAGGGAAAGAGTTAGCAGATGCGATAAAAATTGAACTACAAATTATGCGAGGAGAGGAACGGGCTCTGCTTGAATTGCGTTCCAATAATAACTACAATCTTACCGAAAAAAGGTTTATTTCTTCTATCATAGGAGTTATCTCGGTATTGCTTTTGTTTGCTTTGTGTTTATTATTAATAGCCCATAAAGATAAGCTTCGTCAAAAGGCAGAAAGCGAAACAACTGCAACTGAAACAAAATATAGAAACCTTATAGATAATGCAGCAGTGGTTGTTTATACGGTTAATGTAAAAGGGCAATTTGATTTTATTTCTAACAAATGCGAAAGCCTTACAGGTTATCATTCCTCTGAACTGTTGGGACAGTACTTTAATCACATAGTTGCAGATGAATGGAAGGAACGAACCACTTCTTTTTACCTCAAACAATTTCAACAAAGAACTCCGGAAACATTTTTTTGTTTTCCTATACTTACAAAAGAAAAAGAAGAAAGATGGGTTGAACAGACGGCTGTTCTTTTACATGAAGAAAAAACCTTTTTAGGTTTCCAATGTATCGTCAAAGACATAACAGACAAAAAGAAAACAGAAGCTTTATTAATAAAGGCCGAAGGGCAAATAAAAGCTAAACAGGAAGAGTATCAATTTCGCATGCAGGCTATTTTAGATCACATTCCCATGATTGTTTACCTTAAAGATTTACAAGGACGTTATTTAATGGTAAATAAATATTTTAAAGCGGCGTTTGATATAAGTGAGCAACAGGTTTTGGGAAAAACAGCACATGAAGTGAACAGTTATGATATTGCGGAAAGGCACCATAAATTAGATGGTGAAGTGATGCTTGCCTTACAACCTTTGGAAAGAGAAGAACTGGTTATTACAAAAAAAGGACAATGCACTATGCTTGTTACTAAGTTTCCATTATTTGATAAAGAAGGTGAACTATTTGCATTATGTGGAGTAGATAAAGATATTTCTGATATAGTGCGCACCCGCGAAAACCTGGTCAGCGCCCGGTTAAAGGCGGAATCAGCAGAAAAACTTCAGGAAGAGTTTTTGGCGAATATGAGTCATGAAATCAGAACACCAATGAATGGGATTGTTGGCATGACACATTTACTTTCTGACTCAAAGTTGACGCCAGCACAACAGGAATGGGTTCAAATTATAAGTTATTCCTCTGATTCATTATTGGCAATAATCAACGATATTTTAGATCTGTCTAAAATAAAAGCTGGAAGAATGGCATTGGATGAAACAGATTTCAGCATTCACGATGCTATTAATCAAGTGATGATTCCTTTTCAGGTACGTACCAATGCAAAAGGCGTTAGCCTCAGAAAAAAAATAGATGAACGGCTGCCTTTATATGTTTGGGGCGATCAGCATAAATTGGTTCAGATACTTAATAACTTGATTGGTAATGCCGTAAAATTTACTGATAAAGGCAGTATATATCTTGAAGTGAACGTAAAAGAAGAGTCGGACTATATTATGGTAATTCAGTTTAATGTAACAGATACCGGCATTGGCATAGCTGAAAATAATTTAGACTCTATATTTGAAAGCTTTGTACAAGCTGGTTCGGATATGGTAAGGCGCTTTGGGGGAACAGGATTAGGGCTTGCAATTACTAAGCGCCTTGTAGAACTTCAGGGCGGGCAAATTAGCGTTATCAGCGAGGAAGGAAAGGGTTCATCTTTTAATTTTGATATAAGGTATGCCCAAAGTGATAAAAAAGATTCTAATCAGGAGAAATGTATATCACATTATAGCGAAAACAATTTTTTAGCAGGAAAAAAAGTTTTGATAGTTGAAGACAATGAGGTAAACCAAAAAGTTATTAAAGCAATTTTAGAAAAGCATGGATTGCAGATTTCGATGGCTAATAATGGTAAAGAAGCTGTTCACATGCTACAAAAGCAAACAGACTATGATTTAATAATTATGGATTTACAAATGCCCGAGATGAATGGATTTCAAGCTACCACTTTTATTCGGAATAAGCTTCATCTAACAATACCTATTATTGCCATGACGGCAAGTGCACTACGGAATGAAAAGAAAAATTGCATGGAGTTAGGCATGAATGACTACCTGACGAAACCCTTTGCCCCAACGGAATTAATTAACCATTTGAGTGTCATTTTACATCCACGCCACGATCAATCTGAATCCCTTGCTTCTGCAAAAGTTAACATCAATGAAATATACAACCTAAAATATTTATATGAGGTTGATGATGCAGAATATATTAAAGAAGTGCTCCAAATGTTTTTAGATACAACTCCCCGGTTATTACAAGAAATGAAAAATGCTGCTATGCATGAAGAATGGGATAGTGTGTACAATAAGGCACATAAATTAAAAAGCAGTTTAGGTATTTTGCAAATAGGAAAAATGCTGGAAGACTCTTCGCGGATTGAAAACTTTGCTAAAGAAAAAACAGATCTTGATGTTGTACCTGAACTTATCCATTCTCTTTTTGATCAGTTTGATTTAATTGAACCAATGCTAATTGCAGAAATTGCAGAAGCTGCTTAAACTCTCTTAAATGAAAATACTTGTTGCCGAAGACGATCCCATCATGTTAAAAACTATTTCTCTTCGTTTAAAGAAAGATGGGCATATTATAATTGCTACTGACAATGGCCGGGATGCGCTGAATTTAATTGAAAAGGAAAATCCTGATTTAATTATTACCGACATAATGATGCCTTATTCATCAGGTTTAGAAATTGTAGGAAAAGTAAAACAAACAAAAAATACACCTATAATTATTCTTTCTTCTATGGGGCAGGAAACTATAGTTTTGGAAGCTTTTAGTCTTGGTGCAGATGATTATATCACCAAACCTTTCAGTCCAAACGAACTTTCTGTGCGGGTTAAACGATATGGTCTTTAAACATGCAATATTCTTGTAACTATATTGTTTTACATATTTTAATCTTTGCAAAGACCTTACTTCCATTCCAACTTTTATTGGATATTTCAATTGTTTTAGTTGTTGCAATTTTACTCATCCTACTATTTATTGTTTTTTATTTATTCTTTCATCTTAACAAAGCTTCAAAAACGAGGCACCTTGTTCGAATGTATGAAGATTTCATATCAGAAGTAATTTTATGTGATTCCAATGAAGAGTTAGAAGAATTGGTAACGAAGCCTTATATAAAAAAAATTGCTGCACATTGCTTGTCAAAGCCTTTAGGAAGAAAGGTTTTAATTCAGGAACTTGTAAAAATA
>JBBSRB010000031.1:0-24906 GCA_038243445.1 Chitinophagales bacterium
CGTTTTGAAGAAACAGTAGCTGAAAAACTAAATGGTACCAACTTTAGTTTTGGCAACCGCGGACGAAGAAACAGATGGGAAGGTAGCTGGGATGATGATGTGAACAACTGGGAACCAAACATCGATTATACCATGACCGCTTCGGGAAGACTGGCAAATAGTACAGGTGCAGGCAACTCACGTAACAATGACAATGATGTGTACGAATACAAAGACGGAACGAACCAAAGCGACAGTTTATTAAATGAAAATGAAAGAGAGCAGAGAAAAATAGAACAAACCATTGAAGAACAGCGCCGCAAAATTGAAGAAGAAAACCGCAAGTTGGAAGAAATGGAAAGAAGAAAAGAACGTCGACGCATTTCTGCTATTTATAATAAAATATCCGAAACGGGTGCACTAATAAAATCACCTGTTTTTTCAATGATCCTTTAACAGTTACCTTGGTTGAAGTTGGCAACTTACTTTATCTTAAGTTGCAAAAAAGGGCTTCTTCGGAAGCCTTTTTTTTCTTTATTTTGAAACAATTTTTATTACTGCTAAACACCCTTTTTTGTAGCTTTTACATCTATCATTTTTTAGCCTCTACTTTAAAAAACAAATTATCTTATCAATCCAAATTCTGCGGTCTATTTTTGCGCATCTTAAACTGCAGAAAAATGAAGAGAACCCCTTTTGCTGAAAAACACATTGAGCTTGGCGCCAAAATGGCCGAATTTGCCGGTTATAGTATGCCTATTAGTTATACCGGAATTAACGAAGAGCACCATGCGGTGCGCAAGAGCGCCGGCGTGTTTGATGTTAGCCATATGGGCGAGTTTATCTTAAAAGGAGAAGGTGCGCTTGCTCTTATTCAACAATTAACTACAAACGATGCATCCAAACTCACTAACGGTAAAGCACAATACAGTTGTATTACAAACAATGATGGCGGTATTATTGACGATGTGCTTATTTATTGTATAGAAGAAAACAAAGTGTATATGATTGTTGTGAATGCATCAAACATAGAAAAAGATTGGCAATGGATGCAGAAGCACAACAAAGGCAGCGTGGAAATGCACAACATCAGCGATGAAACGTGCTTACTTGCAGTACAAGGTCCAAACGCTACAAAAATCCTGCAATCATTAACCGAAATAGATATTTTAAATTTAAAATATTACACGTTTGCAAAGGGGGTTTTTGCCGGCATCGAAAATGTTTTAATCAGTGCAACAGGCTACACCGGATCTGGCGGAGTGGAAATTTATTTTGAAGACAAAGGAAATGCAGCAAACGTTATTTGGGATGCCATCTTTACAGCAGGTGCTGCGCAAGGCATAAAGCCAATTGGATTGGCCGCCAGAGATACGCTACGTTTAGAAATGGGTTTTTGTTTATATGGGAATGATATTGACGATACCACTTCTCCGCTGGAAGCGGGCCTTGGCTGGATAACAAAGTTTACTAAAGACTTTACAGCAAAGGAGCTTTTGCAGCAGCAAAAAGAAGAAGGTGTAGAAAGAAAGCTGGTTGGTTTTGAAATGATAGACAAGGGCATTCCAAGACATGGATATGATATAAAAGCTTTTGATGGTGATACTATTGGTTACGTTACGTCGGGCACACAATCACCATCGCTTGGTAAAGCCATTGGTTTGGGTTACGTGCGCAAAGCTTATAGCGATATTGACACCATCGTTCATATTAAAGTACGCGACAAACTGCTTCAAGCAAAAGTAGTAAAGGTTCCTTTCGTGTAGGAACACGCCTCAAGGCTAAATCTTGTTTCATTCGTGTAGGAACACGGCTCAAGTCGTGATCCTGTGCATTTGTATAGGAACATGCCTCAAGGCATGTTCGTGGCATGTTCCCTCTGCCTGTAACAACAATCAGCAGAAAGATGGTATTGCCAAAAACCTGTTAACAGAATAAAGAATGAATCAACCAACATTATATACCTGCCTTTCACCAGCACTTTTACATTTATATAACGTACGCGAGTGCATAGTAGTTGTTATAGATATTTTGCGGGCAACGTCCACTATTTCCACAGCCTTATACAATGGTGCAAAATCCGTAATACCGGTGGACAGTGTAGAGAAATGCATGCGCCTCGGCAGAGATATGGAGTGCATTACAGCCGGCGAACGCGATGGAAAAATTGCTGAAGGTTTACAATACGGTAATTCCTCTTTTGATTATCCACGAGGCTTTATTGAAGGAAAGGTATTGGTGCTAACTACTACAAACGGTACAAAATTATTGCACATGGCACTTGCAAAAGGCGCCACCGAAATAGTTACGGGTTCATTCTTAAACTTGTCGGCCGTTTGCAATCATCTGGTTCAACAAAAGCGGGATGTAATATTAGCGTGTGCCGGCTGGAAAGATAAGGTAAACATTGAAGACACACTTTTTGCAGGAGCAGTAATGAGCCGCATAAAAGATCACTTTTCGGTAAGCTGCGATGCGTCTCACATTGCCCAATGTTTGTACCAAAATGCAAAGCCCGATCTCTACCAGTTTATGAAAGATAATGATGCATCTCATTACCACCGGCTTACCGATTTTGGGTTAGAAAAAGATATCCGTCATTGCCTCACCCAAGACCTTGCAAACGTGCTTCCTTACTATGTAGATGAGCGGCTTATTGTGCTTTAAAGCCCGCTGCCCCCGGTGGGGGAACAAAGGGCATCGTGTTCTTCCTTTAGCGATGTTTTCTTAAATTGTAGTTGTTTAACACCCCTTTTAGAAAGGTTTTTGGAATAACAAAAGGACGCGATTAATTATAAGAAACCGGCTCTTAAAACCTTTAAAAAAGGGTGCATGCCTGGGGTAAAACTGTACCAGCCAGCTGCCGAAAAAATGGACGATTATTACCGCATCTAAACACAAACAATAAAAAACAAATTTCGAAAACCTAACAACAGGTAATAAAGATTCTCCAACCTGCGTTCCCCCACCGGGGAACTGGGAAATTTTTCTGTTAAGCTACGGACAGCTAATTGGTTTTATGCTCTATTTTCTTTTATTTTTGCCGATTGCCCTTTTCGCAAAAGTGCCAGACGAGCAAAATTGCTTTTGTACAAGAGTGCGCCGCAAAAAAAGCTCTATTAAAGTTCTGAAGAGGGCGTATAAAATCTAAAATCGTAAATCAAAAATAGATTGGCTTTACCGCATTTATTAAAATACGTATATACACATGGCAGCGATGAAGTGATCCGCCGCGGAAAAAAAATTCATGCGCTTGGCTTTGTCGATTTGGTGGAGCACGACGAACTGTTTGGCTCGGTAACGTTCAAAGTTAAAGACGACACCTATGCCACTTTTTACAAGGTTACGGTTCAAAATTATAAGGATCCTAAAACTGTAGCCGTACGCTGTTCGTGTCCTTATAACCTGGGCGAAATATGTCGACACGAATCGGCTTCCTTAATGCGCTTGCAGGAGTTGATGGATAAAGGAATGTTGCTTGCCGACAATGCCGCTTTCGATCAGCGCCACACAGTGGCAAAAATGAAAGCCATTGAAATAAAAACAGTGCGCCTGTTAAGTTCGCAGGATGTGTTTGTAGAAGCCGACGAATGGCTAAAGCTAAACAAGCCGGTTATAGAAAGCGCAAAAGACGGTACAGTAAAGGCCAAAGTGCTTTTAAGCGGCACAGAGTACTTTGTAATTATTCGCCATAACGAAGAACGAACCTTTGATACCAGTTCGGATTTTGAAGACGCCGAACACCTGTTGGGATTAACAAAAGTGATTGTGTTTTTATACCTGTATTACAAACATGGCACAAATTATTTTGATACCATCAGAAACTGGGATAAAGAAAAAAACAAGTTGCTTGAATTGTATGGCTACTCGTTAACCGATGATTTAAAAGGTAAGTTTGAATTTACGTACAAAGAAGGCAAGCCTTTTTTAAGAGTTTTGGATACGTCTATAAAAAGAGTGGCCATTGCAGCGCCTGCAGTGGTGAGGCAGGAAGAAGAAGCGTTTGACGAAGAAGAAGCGGCGCCGGTGAACCAGGTCCTTAGCGGCAAAAGATTGGGGCTGGTAATAAACTTCAATAAAGCTGCTTACCCGTTTTTTTCTTTAGATGTTGTTGAAGGTGAAAAGAACAGCGATGGTGCGTTTTCAGGCGCAGTAGAAAAGCTGGAACTTGGTAAATACATTAACCTTGATGCGCATACCGACGAAGAGAAAGCCCTGGTTACACAAGTACGAAAACTACAGGAGCCAGAAGTAAATAAATACATTAACCGAAACTCACCATTCTCCGGTTTTTGGGAAAATATTGTACACACCAACGGCGATGATCTTCCCGAAGAAACAAAAACACTGATTGCCGAATACGTTATTCCAAAGCTTAAAAAGTTAAGTACCGAAGGAGGCAACCTGCCGGTTTTTATGCTGCAAAAAGGTGCCCATTTTAAAACGGCAAACCTGCAAAGAGTGGAGTTTGGTAATACACCGGTAGCGCCCCAATTTTATGTATCGCAAAAAGGGAATAATTATCAGGTGGAATGTTTTGTAAAACCCAATGCAGCCCCTTTTTCAATAACCGCAAATGAGTCGCCGACAAACTTATTTTTTTTATACAACTATCAAATACATTTATGGAAAGATGTAGAAGCCGCCTCTGTTGCGGGGCCGTTTTTACCAACCGGCGTAATGTCAATTAATAAAGAAGTTTGGAATACAACTTTAACCAAATTAATACTTCCGTTAACAAAAGAGTATAAAGTAGATTTCGATCGTTCGCTGGTAGAAGAGCTGAAAGATGGCGAGCCCGATGTAAAATTGTACCTGCAGGAAAAAGGCGATTACCTTGTTTTTCAGCCTATATTTTCGTACAAAGGGTTTGATACAAAAGCAAAGGACCGCAACGAAATGATAGTGCCCTTCAATAATAAAGTGATAGTGGTTCATCGTAATAGCGAAGCGGAAAAAATATTTCTTGAAAAGCTGCGTACACTGCATTCCCATTTTGTATCTTACGAGGATGGTACAGCCCTGGCCCTAAAGGGAGCAGATGTTTTAAAAAACAACTGGTTCTTTCTTTTTGTAGATGCCATGAAGGACCAAAAAGTTCCAGTGTTTGGTTTCGAAAATTTAAAGAACTTTCGCTTTAACACAGCCAAGCCTTCTACCCATATTTACATTTCTTCCAATACCGATTGGTTTGATGCCAAAGTGGATATTTTATTTGGTGATCAGAAAATAAGCGTAGCCGATGTAAAGAAAGCGCTTGCAAACAAGCAGCAGTTTGTACAATTAAACGATGGTACCTTAGGTATTTTGCCCGACGAATGGTTAAAAAAATATGCGTTGCTTTTTCGTGTGGGCGAAGGAAAAGGAGATAAAATGAAACTCTCCCGCTATCACTTAAGCGTGATAGATGAACTGTATGAAAACCGAAACGAAGAAGAGTTAACTATTGCGCTGGAAGAAAAATACGAAAAGATCAGGGAGATCAGCGACATTAAACAAATTGAAGCGCCGCTGAACTTACAGCCGATTTTACGTCCTTACCAGGTAGCAGGTTTTCAATGGTTGAATTATTTAGAAGAAGTAAAATGGGGTGGAATTTTAGCCGATGATATGGGATTGGGAAAAACTGTTCAGGTGCTTTCTTATTTGCAATATTACCATGCGCAAAGGGGCAACTTAAATGCACTAGTTGTTTGTCCTACCACATTAATTTACAACTGGGAGGCAGAAATAAAAAAGTTTACGCCGGTACTAACGTATCACATTCATCATGGCCCTCAACGGTTGCGTGCAGCCGAAAGTTTAGCGGCCTTCAACATCATAATTACTACTTACGGAACTTTGCGAAGCGATATAAAAACATTTATGCAGGTGCCGCTGGATTATGCGGTACTTGATGAAAGTCAGGCTATTAAAAACCCAGCAAGTAAAGTCACCAAAGCAGCCGGTTTATTAAATGCAAAAAACCGGGTGTGTATGAGCGGTACGCCGTTACAAAACAACACATTCGATATTTTTGCTCAAATGAATTTCCTTAACCCGGGCATGCTTGGAACCATGGAATTCTTCAGGCAGGAGTTTTCAATACCAATTGATAAGTTTGGTGAAAAGGAACAAAAAGAACACCTCAAAAAGCTACTGTACCCTTTTATTTTACGTAGAACAAAAGAGCAGGTAGCAAAAGATCTTCCGGAGAAAACAGAGCAAATTTTGTTTTGCGAAATGGAAGATGAGCAACGAAAAATTTACGATGCGTACCGCAACGATTTTCGCTCCCGCATTTTAGGAACTATTGAAGAACAAGGCATTCAAAAATCGCAATTAACCATTTTGCAGGGATTAATGAAACTTCGGCAGATTTGCGACTCGCCGGCTATTTTAAATGAAATTGAAAAGTTTGAAAACCATTCCATAAAGCTTGATGAACTTACCCGTGAAATAGCCGAAAACATCGGCAACCACAAAGCACTTGTGTTTTCGCAATTTTTGGGCATGCTTGCCCTTATTCGCCAAAAGCTTACCGAGCAGGGAATTCAATTTGAATACTTTGATGGCAGCACATCGGCGCCCGACAGGGAAAAAGCCATTCAAAGTTTTCAAAATAATAATGAAGTGCGGGTGTTTTTAATTTCATTGAAAGCCGGTGGTGTGGGCTTAAATTTAACAGCTGCCGACTATGTGTACATTGTAGACCCCTGGTGGAACCCCGCCGTAGAGCAACAGGCTATTGACCGTACGCACCGCATTGGACAAACAAAAAATATTTTTGCTTACCGCATGATTTGTAAAGACACTATTGAAGATAAAATAATGTTGCTGCAGGAACGTAAGCGCCAGTTGGCTAAAGAACTAATTGCCGATGACGCTACGTTTGTAAAAGCATTGAGCAGAGAAGATGTGGAGTATTTATTTAGTTAAATGGCTTTTTGTTTCCAAAGGTTAAATCTTTATGGGTCTTAAATGATTTTTAATCTTTCTGTTTATCAATTAAAAAAGGCAACATTGCTGTGGTCGGCTTATTCATCACGTGTTTTATTGTACGGGAAACCTTTATGCAGGAGAATTTTGATGTTAAAAACAGAACTTCCGTCATTTTCTTAACAAGCCATCGCATCAAAAACACGACCGTTCAACCAAAAAAAACCCCGCTAAACAGCGGGATTTTCTTAAAATTTAAGTCATTTATTTCAGCCGCTTTTTCAAAGGAACATAACCTTGTGCAACCATTGTTTGTCCAAAGATTAAAACCCCCAAAATAGATTTTGTTAAACGAAAAAGATTAAACGACGGCTTGTAATGATGCCCGTAAATTTTTGTTTGCTCGTGAGCATGTGAAATGTGTCTGTTTCTCATGATTGGATATAGTTTAATGTAGTGATGTAATGTTACTAAGTTAAAAAAAATTGTGGATAAATACAAGATTTTAAAAACTGCACCTTATTTTAGAGGCTTAATCCCTCTTATGAAACTCTTAAAGACACTCTTTACGTTTAGTGCATTGCTTTGTTTAATCACTGCATCTGCGCAGCTTCGTCTAGCAGTTCCAAATTCGTTTAGAAATGATGTTCAGAAAGTAGTAGAAGACTTTCCGCACCAGTTTGCATCTCTTCGGGGAGAAGAAATGGTAAAAAACCCTCAATCGGTAGAGTACGCTTCTTTACTTATTCCAAATGGAGCGCAACAATCAACCATAGTCAAGTACAGTTCTCTTAATAATTCTGTTTACAGTTGGCAGGCGCTTATGCTAACAACCGAAGATTTTGAGCAGGCACAAAAAAAATACAAGTGGTTGTATCAGCAGTTAAGAGGCATGAACGTAAAGTATGTGGCTGATTTATATACTTTGCGCGGCATCTATGAAGTCCCCGATGAAAGTCGCCGCTTTACAACAAGTGTTTTAACGCTGCAGGCGCCGCCTACTCCGCTGCAGAAGCTAAAAATAGAAGTGTCTATGGAATTTGAATTTCCGGAGTGGAAGGTAAGCTTGCTGGTGTATGAAAAAGAACGTGAGGATGTGGAACATGGAAATGTGTACGAACAATAATACCTGTAAAACCTTTAAAAAAGGGTCTGTCGCACCATTGTTTTGTTAATACGCGTGGCAACTAAGTTAATAAAGGTAAATGGTTGTATAAGGGGCAGATATAAAAGATAATTTTGTTTGTATGCGACCTTTGCTGAAACATATTCGATGGATGCCTATATTAATGACGCTGACCATTTTAGGCATCATCGGTTTTCAACTGTATTGGTTGAAGCAGGCTTTTGAACGCGAAGAACGAACTTTAGAGATAAGAACAAACATGGCCTTTCGGGAAACGATTCACTCGCTGCAAGCTACAAAATTGGAATTGGATAAGATAGAACCCGATTCGTTAAGCAACATCGAAAAGAAAAGTGGGAAGCAGCTTCATAAAAGAATGCGCTCCGATGAAAAGCTGGCTGGTATGATGAATATCCTGCGCGATAGAATGAAAGAGTCTGATTCTACCGGTAATGCGAAAAAAGAAAGAGCAACTGAAACCGATTCAATACCGCAACACATCAAGCCAAAGGACCGCCGAAGGATCATGCAATTTTTGTATGATATGGATTCGTTGCAGGATTCGATAACCGTAAAAGAAATAGATTCTGCTTTTACAAATCGCTTACAACAACAAAGCCTTGTAGTGCCCTTCAGCATTGCCCGTTTACCTACGGCAAGCGACAGAGAAGAGCGTGTTTACAACGAAGTAACCCTTGGCTTTAAAAACCCCGTGACGTATCGCCTGCAAATCAGTAAGACGCTTCCTTTTCTTCTTCAACGCATTAGCGCGCCTATTTTGCTTTCAGTGTTTTTAGTGGCTTTTGCAATTGTTTCATTTTCTCTTTTGTACGGTACACTTTTACGTCAGCGGCGCTTGGCCGCTATTAAAAACGAATTTATTAGCAACATCACCCACGAGCTAAAAACGCCCATTGCTACAGTAAGTGTAGCCATTGAGGCACTGCGCAGTTTTAATGCCAGCATGGATGCGCAAAAAACAAAAGAATATCTTGATATTTCAGCCAACGAATTGCAACGCTTATCTCTTTTAGTAGATAAAGTTTTAAAACTTTCGATGTTTGAAAAACGAGAAGTAGAACTTAAATACGAAGAGCTGGATATGGCGTTGTTAGTGGTAGAAGTAACCACTTCTATGAAGTTGCAGGCAGAAAAATACAATGCTGTTGTGGCTGTTTCTGTCGAAGGCAATACTACTTTTAGCGGCGACAGGCTGCACCTTGTAAGCGTTATTTTTAACCTTGTAGATAATGCTTTAAAATACAGTAACGAAGCGCCGCACCTCAATATCAACATTAATGGAGCAAGCAACAACATTGTTTTTAGCATTGCCGATAAAGGCATTGGTGTGCCGGCCGAATACAAGGATAAAATTTTCGAAAAATTTTTTCGGGTGCCAACGGGTAACCTGCATAATGCCAAAGGCTACGGACTTGGGCTAAGCTATGTAGCCCATGTAGTTGCCAAGCATAATGGAACCATTAACGTGGAGTGCGAAGGTGTAGGTAGTAAGTTCATTATTACCTTGCCGCGACATGAAGCCTGACCAGCCACAATAACAAAAAAGGCTAATTTACGCGTATGAACAAGCCAAAGGTTTTGTATGTAGAGGACGAAGTATTTCTTGCAAAAATTGTAAGAGAAACGCTGGAAGCAAAAGGCTTTGTTGTGTACTGGGAAAGCGACGGAGCGGCTGCTTTTAAGCGCTTTCAGGAAGCAACTCCAAATGTGTGCGTGCTGGATGTGATGTTGCCAAACAAAGATGGCTTTGCCATTGCAGATGAAATTCGGGAAGTAAATGAAACCGTTCCTATAATTTTTTTAACAGCAAAGTCGGGCGTGAACGATGTATTGAACGGGTTTAAATTGGGTGGAAACGACTACATTAGAAAGCCCTTTAGCATGGAAGAATTAATTGCTCGCATTGAAAACGTGTTAAAAAGGGGTATAACGGCGGCACCTGTGCCCGAAGAAGAAATTACATTGGGCGCCTACACCTTTCACCTAAACAGGCAAACGCTAACACATGCAGCAGGGCAGCGTAAATTATCGCATAGAGAAAGTGAATTGTTGAAAGTTTTGTATCAAAACAGAGAGCAAATTTTAGAACGCCGCGAAATTTTAAACCTGCTTTGGGGAAGCGATTCGTTTTTTAACAGCCGTAATTTAGATGTGTACATAACCAAACTGCGCAACTTTTTAAAACACGATCCTTCGATAGAAATTATTACCATTAAAGGCATTGGTTATCGTTTTGTGCTGGCATAGCTGGCATGTATTTTTTAAACTCCAGTATATGTCGGTTTCTAAAAAGGCAAATCCATACAAAAAATGGGCGGCCTGGGTTATAAGTTTCCTGCTCATTTTATTTATCAGTTTAATTATAGCGGCCGAATTTGTGGTGGTGCCCATATTAAAAAAACGCCTGAACGCCCTTATTGTTCGGGGCTCCGAAGGATTGTACAGCTACACCCTCGGCAGCATGAAGGCCAGTGTTTTTGGCGGCAATGTGGAGCTGAACAACTTTGTTATAACGTTGGACAGTGCACGATATCGGCAGCTTAAATCGGCCAACGAATTACCTTCTTTAACGCTGGAGGCGCACATGACAAAAGGCGAGATAAAAGGTATCGCCTTGTTCTCTCTCCTGTTTAATAAAAAAGTAGTTGTCGATCAGATTATAACCAAAGAAGCAAACATCCGCTTATTTCGACACCTGGTGCAAACCAAAGAAGTGACCAGCAAAGCGCAACCTTTGTGGAAAGCAATTAAGCCAGATATTAAGAGTATTTCGGTTAATTCCATTAACCTTGATGGTATAAAATTATTGTATCGAAATGCTGATTCTGGTACAGCCGTTAAACTTCAGTTTGATACGTGTTTTGCGGTGTTTAAAAACGTATTAATAGATAGTGCCGCTTCTGCAGATACCAGCCGAATGGGTTTTAGCAAAGAAGTTGCCCTCCGGTTTAGCGACCTTAAATTCCGGTCTCCGGACTCTTCTTCAAAATTGAAAGCAGAGCTAATTACGTATTCATCTAAAAGCAGGCAATTACAAATAAGCAACTTTAAAGTGCAGCCCACCCGAGAGGAAAAAGAAGATTTTTATGCATTTGAAAAGTCACAGGAAGAAATGAAAGTGATAACCTTTGAAAAAGCCACTTTTTCTAACTTCAGGTTAATTGGTTTTATAAATAACAACGAAGTAGCAGTTGACAGCGTAGTGGTTCAAAATCCTACTATCAACATTTACGTGGATAAAACAAAAACACCGCTGGTGAAAAGTAAAGTGGGAACTTATCCGCACCAGTTATTAGCAAAAGCAAATGTGGGCATTTCTATAAAAGATTTTTATGTACGCGGTGCTGCAATTAGCTATACAGAAAAGGCAGCAAAGAGTGGTGAGGAAGGAACGCTAACTTTAAGCCACGTAGATGTAATGGCAGAAAATATTACAAACGACCCCGCGGTTATCGGGCAAAACAACATTTGCAAAGTAGGGGTAAACGGACTTATTTTAGGTAGCCCTATTTCTACTCTTTTTACTTTTTATCTCGATTCGGCAAATGGTCGTTTTGATATTAGTGGATCTATCAAAAACGTAAAAGCAGCGCAGCTAAACAAGCTATCAGTACCGTTTGCTAATATTGAATTTCAGTCGTTTAACCTGCATGCCCTTTCTTTTGACCTCGCCGGAAATGATGAAAAGGCCACCGGAAAAGTGGGCATGTTGTACAATGATCTTTTTTTAACCGTTAATAAAACAGATGCAGCAACGGGCAGGGTTACGACCAATAAATTTCTTACCAAAGTGCTAAATAAATATACTCTTTACAGCAGCAACCCTGCTGCCGGGGGTAAGGTGCGTACTGCAAACGTAAAAGAATTGCGGGTTACTTCGCGAAGCTTTTTCGGACTTTTTTGGAAGACAGTTTCGGGCGGTATGCAAAGCGTAGCTTTAAAACACGGTAGCTTAGAATAGCTAATTTTGGGGCAGCATGCAAACAGCATTTACAGCCGAAAAGATATTTACCGGAACCGAATGGATAACAGGGAGCGCTTTGTTGGTTTCAGAAGGTAACATTCAATCTATTGTTTCGCTAAGTTCCATAAAAAAAGATGTTGTTATAAAAACATATAGCAACAGCTTTATTGCGCCTGCTTTTATAGATGTACAATTATACGGCGCCTATGGCAAATTGCTTTCGGTGCACTCTACAACACAAACAATTTCGCTTATTAATGATTACTGCCGCAAAGGGGGCGCTGCACTTTGTGTGCCTACCGTTGCTACCAATACAAAAGAAGTTTTTTTTAAATGTATTGATGCGGTAAAAGAATATTGGAGTGGGGGCGGCAAAGGTGTATGGGGCCTGCATTTAGAAGGTCCGTGGTTGAATAGTGAGAAACGCGGTGCGCATAAAAAACAATGGATTGATGCGCCAACAATTGAAGAAGTAAGCGAGCTGCTTCAGCGGGGCAAAGGAGTAATAAAAATGATTACGCTTGCGCCCGAAGTATGTAGTAATGAAGTGTTGAAATTAATACAAAGCAATGGCATTATTATTTCGGCCGGACACAGCAATGCCACGTTTGAACAGGCAACTAACGCTTTTGATTTCAGTGTTTCTGCTGTAACTCATTTATACAATGCAATGAGCCCGCTGCAGCACCGTGCGCCGGGGCTGGTAGGCGCCGCTTTTTTACACAACAAAGTAAAGGCAAGCATTATAGTGGACGGGCATCATGTAAGCTTTGAAGCAATAAAGGTTGCAAAAAGGGTTATGAAAGACCGGCTTTTTGTAATTACCGATGCGGTTACTCAAACATCGGAAGGTCCTTACCAGCACCATTTTTCGGGTGACTACTACACGTGCAACGGAACGCTCAGCGGGTCTGCCGCTACTATGTTTTCATCGTTTTGCAACCTCGTAAAAAATGTAGATATAGAAGTAGCAGAAGCCCTTCGCATGTGCAGCCTGTACCCTGCGCAGGTATTGGGTTGCCACCATAAATATGGAAATCTAACGCCAGGTAATGTGGCCGATTTTGTTGTTATAAATAATTCGTTAACAAACTGCGAAGTACTTACCGGGTAAGCGGCTGAATAGTGAAGGTTTGCTTTTCTTTTTTAAAATAATAAATACACCAGGTAATTGTAAACGTTGGTATAAAATCGAACCCGGGAAGCAATTCTTCCACAAAGTTGAACATACCGCCGAAAAAGCCTTTTTTAAAGCCAAACAATTTCATAAAAATAAGGGCGGAAATAGGCGCCCATGCCAAATCTATTACTTCGCCCAAGATAGGAATGCCATAGCTGATGTAACCAATCAAATCCATTAAAATACAAGTGGCAAGCGAAGGTAGCGGCTTAGTGGAAGGGGCACTGACTAAAGTAGAATTCTTTAAGAAAAGACGTTTCATTAAGGAAACAATATTGCAGTTTTTTCCGCAACAGTATTATTGACGAAAACAGGCAAAAAAGGGTTGTATCCACCTTATATTGTGTTGGATTAGAGTCCATAAAAAGAACCCTCTAATTAACACCACAAAGATTAAAGAAAAGAGCAGTTCAAAACTGCTCTAAAAAGAACTTAAAGTACCGTGTCGTCCTCTTCATCATCATCGTCATCCAGGACAATATCGTCCAGGTCGTCATCTTCAAGTGCGGTATCGTCCGCAAGAGCGGCTACATCTACATTATCTGCATCTACTTCATCCACCTCCACATCATCTAATGCAAGGTCATCGTCTTCCATATCATCGTCATCATCAAAATCTTCATCTTCGTCTAAAGCACTTACCGCACGCACGGCTGTATCATCACCATCCCTCTTATCCATTCTTACAGCTTTTGGTCCGCGGTCGGCCATTTCAGATGCTGCAAACCCTTCGAGACGCTCGCTGCTTATGGCAGGTTCCTCGTGGTTCTCCCTTTCCTGGTTTCTTATTTCCTGTATCATAAAATATTATTTTAGGGAGTTACTCAAAAAGCTATGCCATAAAAAGAGAGGGCAGCACAGGCGTAAAAAGCTTTGGTAAAAGGCTTAAAAAAGGGTATAGATGTTGCAGTTTTCTGTTGCAGAAATTTATGGGGAAAATGCTAAACGTTTTGCCGCTTTAGCGCAGCAGCAAATCGCTGTACGATTCTGCAACAAAGTCTGCTGGCGCAACACCAAATAAACGCTCGTAAAAAGCACACTGCTCTTTTAACCTGTCTATTCCAATGGTTTTGTCTTTATCAATGGCTTCTACTTCTACAAAAGTTCCAAGCCCTTCCACCAGGTCAAAATGAATTTTTACATTATCTACAAAGTAAATTTTTCGCTTTTTTTGCACCACTACTTTTATGCCCAAAGCTGTAGCCAGCGCTTCTTTTAAACATTCTTGTCCTTCGTGTTTGTACAGAATAACGTCCGAGGTTTTTGCACCTGCCTCATTGCTTCTGTTATATTGGATCAGAGCATTTTCTATGCTTCCTTCGCGCCATTTTAAACGGCCATTCGGCACATTAAAATACGTATCTGTTTGCTCATCTTCGCCCACAAAGTGCGGGCGTAATCTGCATAGCGTTTCTTCTAAAAAAGATATATTAACCGCCTTTGCTTTAAATTCAAAATTCAGGTGCATAGCTCCAATTTAGCTTCGTTTGGCGGCATGGGCACAGTTTTTTTAAAAATTGAACAAACCTTAAACTCATGAATAAAATAAAACTCTTACTGGTTGGCTTCGTGTCTATGCTTTTGCTGAGTTCCTGTGTGGCCAGCAGCAAATACAAAGCGGCGCTTACGCGGGAGCAGCAATTAATTGCCGAAATACAGGATTTAAAGAACAGTATAGCTGCCTTAAATGCCCGTGTAAATGACGTGCAAACCGAAAATGGTCGCTTAATTAATCAAATAGACGCAGCCGGAAAGAACAACGCGGAGTTGGCGCGCCTTTCGAGAATGACCCAGGAGCAATTGGAAGAAGAGCAACAAAGACTAACACAAATGCGCCAGTTAATGGATCAGCAGCGGCAGGCAATTGAAAACCTGCGGAAGAAAATGACTGACGCGCTGGTGAATTTTAAACCTGAGGAATTAAGTGTTTCAATTAAAAACGGAAAAGTATATGTAAGCCTGCAGGAAAGCTTATTGTTTCCATCGGGCAGCGCTACGGTAAACCCGAAAGGAAAAGAAGCGCTTGGAACGCTTGCTCAGGTGCTAAATTTAAACCCCGACATTAATGTGTTAATTGAAGGTCATACCGACTCTATTCCAATTAAAGGCCGGTTTGAAGACAACTGGGCGCTTAGCGTAGGCCGGGCCACTTCCATTGTGCGCATTTTAACCGATACGTATAAAGTTGATCCAACAAGAGTTACTGCCAGCGGCCGCAGTAAATACGAGCCAATAGACAGTAATGAAACGGCTGAAGGGCGCGCTAAAAACCGTCGCACTGAAATTATTTTATCGCCAAACCTCGATGAATTAATGAAATTGTTAGAAACACCTTCTTCGTCAGGAACGAATTAATTTTAAAAACGTTAGAAAAAGGCTATAAAAAGGCGCATCAAAATATTATTTGTTTTAAAAAACCCGAAGGTTCCAAAGCCTTTGGGTTTTCTGTTTACAGAGCACAAATTATTCTAAATGAACATTTTATTAGATGCCTTATTCCTGCACTGACAACGAATAATTCATCAAAAAAACCCAAGTTTCGGCGCCGCTTGCAAGCAAACCGCCGAGGATTGTGCTCTGAAATAACCTACAAGTAGCACCGCATTTGCTGCATCTTCTGAACAGCTTTATAAATGATGTCGAACGTAGCCCGCATCGGCTGTGCCGCTGGCCGAAATACTAATGCAGGGTTCGTTTAACGGCAGCGTCAAATCAAAGTTTGACATTCAATTCATCGGTTTGTTGTCCCATTCCCTTAAAAAATCCACAATCGAAAAAATCTCCGTTAATTTTAAAGTTCAGTAAATATTTGATTGCGCTAACGGTATGGGCTGCGCCATGATATGATAACTTCACAAAAAATTTTTTTGAGAAATAGTCGGCTGTAAAAAACCTTCGAAAAATGGTCGCGGATCCCAATTACGACAGAGTTGTTCGTAGAAATCAGGGCACAATTCACCGTATGTTTTTTAGGAACGAAAACATGTAAAAAAGGGTGTTCATCACGTATTATTCATTCCTCAATAGTTCACCACCTGTTCTTCAATCATTTGTGGAATTTGGCGCCACTCGTATTGTTGGTTGCGTAGTTGAGGTTCAAAATCGGCTTCTTTAATGGCATCTTGTATGGTTTTGTAGGTAAACCGGTGAGGCGCTCCGGCAGCGCTCACTACGTTTTCTTCAATCATTATGGAACCAAAATCGTTAGCGCCGGCATGCAAACACATTTGCGCTGTTTGTTTACCAACCGTTAGCCAGGATGCCTGAATATTTTTTATGTTCGGCAGCATAATCCGGCTAATTGCAATCATTCGAATATACTCTTCGGGAGTGGTTAAGTTGTGTACGCCGCGGATCCTTGTCAAAAGGGTATCTACATCTTGAAAAGTCCAGGGAATAAACGCTAAAAACCCTTTGGCATCGGCCGGTTTTTTCGCCTGCACTTCGCGAAGCTTCACCAGGTGTTCAAAACGTTCCCGCATAGTTTCTACATGGCCAAACATCATGGTGGCCGAAGTGGTGATGTTTAGTTTGTGGGCTTCATGCATAATGGCCAGCCATTCATCGGCACCGCATTTTCCTTTAGAAATTAAGCGACGCACTCTATCATCCAATATCTCGGCGCCAGCGCCGGGCAACGAGTCCATGCCTGCTTCTTTTAAAGCTTTTAGCACATCGTAGTGACTCATTTTTTCCAGCTTACAAATGTGTGCTACTTCGGGCGGCCCAAGTGTGTGCAGTTTTATAGATGGAAATTCTGCTTTTATCTGGCGAAAGGTTTTCGTGTAAAATTCCAGTCCCAGGTTTGGATGATGTCCGCCTTGCAAGAGCAACTGATCGCCACCAAATTTAATGGTCTCCTGTATTTTTTGACGGTAAGCAGGCATTTCAGTTATGTACGCATCGGGGTGGCCGGGAATGCGGTAGAAATTACAAAATTTACAATTTGCTGTGCATACGTTTGTGGTGTTTACGTTTCGGTCTATTTGCCAGGTAACCTTTCCGTGCGGCACTTGTTTTTTTCGTAAAACATCCGCCACAAACATTAGCTCTGTTAGCGGAGCGGTTTCAAATAAAAACATTCCTTCTTCAATAGTCAGGTGGTTAAAGCCTAAAGCTTTTTCATAGAGCAATGCCGCGTTCATAAACGCAAAGGTACATTTGGAACGGGCAAAATGAAACGTTGTAATTGCTTATATTGAGGTGTTAAGCAGGTTTATTAAAAACCGTTGCAACATATTGCTAAAACTGCTTGTCTTTTAAATACTACTTAACTGCTATGCGTAAAACCAGTTTTTTTTTGCTCCTTTTTTTTATGCAGTTTGCTGCGCATAGTCAGGAAGAATTTGTTACACCTTCTAAATTCATTACTAAATTTCCCTTTATACAATTAACAGGCGGTATTGTTTTGCTGCAAGCACAATTTGACAGCTACCCCGACACGTTAAATTTTATTTTAGATACAGGCTCCGGCGGCATTTCGCTGGACTCGTTAACAACAGAATACTTTGGCTTAAAACCAAAACTTAGTAACCGAACCATTCGCGGCATTGCTGGTATACGCACCGTAAGTTTTATTAACAACCGCAAACTTCACTTTCCAAAATTAACCATTGACAGTTTGAACTTTCATGTAAATAATTACAGCCTTTTAACCACTGTTTATGGCGAAAAAATTGACGGTATTATTGGCTATTCAGTTTTCAGTCGCTACATCATAAAACTAAATTACGATAGCCTGCATATTGAGTTTTGGACCAAAGGCTCGATTAAGCTTCCGCGCGGCGGATTTTTATTTCGCCCGCAAATAACCACGCTTCCTGTGGTTTCTGCCCGCGTTAGGGACAACCGGCAGGTAACAGCCCGTTTTTTATACGATTTAGGCGCCGGCGCAAACCTTATTTTAACCACCGATTTTGTTCGCGACAGCGCCATACTGCACCACAAAAGAAAAGTATATGCAAAGCAGGCCGAAGGCTTGGGTGGCAAAATAGACATGAACATGAGCGTGATTAAAGAAATAAGATTTGGGCCTTACCGCTTTCGAAATGTGCCTGTTTATATTTTTGAAGATGAATATAATGTTACATCGTACCCGCACCTTGGCGGTATAATTGGTAACGATTTGTTGCGGCGCTTTAATGCTGTTATTGATTACGAAAAGAAGAGTTTTCATTTAGTTCCCAACTCGCATTTTGCCGAACCTTTCGATTATGCCTATAGCGGAATTGAACTATACTATATTGATGGGCAGATTTTAATTGGTGATGTAGCCAAAGGGTCGCCGGCAGAAAAATGCGGTTTGTTGGAAGGCGATATTGTGATAGCGGTAAACACCAACTTCAGTCAAAACCTCAATCAATACAAAATAGCTTTACAAAACACGCTACAAAGGGTAAAAATTATTGTACGCCGAAACGGCGAGCTTCAGGAGTTTAGTTTTAAAGTGTTGCACATTCTTCACTAAACCAAAACAGTTTCCCTTTTAGTCTTTCACTATTTTTACGGCTTGATGCAGGCCATTTTTGCCGCATCTTCTTTTATAATAAATTATTTAAGCAGTGATCCATTTTGAACGTTTTACACTAACCAATGGTTTGCGCGTGCTGGTGCACCAGGATACTTCAACACCCATGGCGGTGGTAAACATTATGTACGATGTAGGTGCAAAAGATGAAGACCCCTCGCGTACGGGTTTTGCGCACCTTTTTGAACACCTTATGTTTGGTGGCTCTGCAAACATTGCCGATTACGACGAACCGCTGCAAATGGCCGGCGGCGAAAATAATGCCTACACTACAAACGATCTTACAAACTATCACATACAATTACCGGCCGAAAATTTAGAAACCGCTTTTTGGCTGGAAAGCGACCGGATGCTTTCGCTGGCATTTACAAAAAAAAGTTTAGAGGTGCAGCGTAAAGTGGTTTGCGAAGAGTTTAAAGAACATTATCTAAATAAACCTTATGGTGATGTGTGGATGAAGTTGCGGGAGCTTGCATATACCACGCATCCATATCGATGGATGACGATTGGCAAAGAGCTGTCGCATATAGAAAACGCAACATTGCAGCACGTAAAAGATTTCTTTTTTAAATATTACCGGCCGGTAAATGCCGTTTTGGTAGTGGCCGGAAACGTAACCACAGAACAGGTAAAAGCATTAGCCGAAAAATGGTTTGGACCTATTGAACCGGGCGAAAAATACAACCGGCAATTACCGCAGGAGCCCGAACAAACTACTGCTCGTTCGTTAGGCGTACACGCCAACGTGCCGCTGGATGCACTGTATAAAGTGTGGCATATTTATCCACGCCTCGACGCGCGCTATTACATTGCCGATTTAATTACCGAGGTGCTTAGCGGCGGCGGATCGTCGCGTTTGTACCAAACACTGGTAAAAGAAAAACAGCTTTTTTCCAACATCGAATGTCATCACTCCGGTACTATAGATGCCGGCCTTTTAACCATTGAAGGAAAGCTTGTAAAAGGGGTTAAAATGAAAGATGCCGAAAAGGCTATTGAAGAAGAATTAGAAAAACTGAAAAATGAGGCCATACCCGAAGATGAATTACAAAAAGTAAAAAACAAAACCGAAAGTGCTATTGCGTTTGAAGACATGAGCGTAATGAACCGGGCAAACAGCCTTGCCTTTTACGAGCTTTTAGGCGATGCTACTTTGATGAATACCGAGCTAAGCCGGTATCAGCAAGTAACGGCAGCCGATATTCAAGCCGAATGCAACATTATTTTTAAGGAAAGCAGGTGTAGTACGCTGCATTATTTTGCCAAGAATTAAGCAGGAATATTGTTTTAAATAGTTCAGCATTCAAACCAGTAAAAGACAAACCAAAGAGTACAGGAATAATTATATGCCAACAAAGACAAAAGCCTTAAACCGAAAGAAAGCTCCTCCAATAAAAGACGCAGTAGAGTTTGACCTTACCTTAAAACAGTGCGATCGCTATACATTAAACAACGGAGTAGAAGTGTATGCTATTGACGCCGGCGCCGAAGACGTGTTGCTGGTTGATTGTGTTTTTTGGGCCGGTAACTGGTTTGAGAAAAAAAACCTTGTAGCAGCAAGCACCAACTTTTTATTAAAGAACGGTACATCCACCAAAAATGCATTTCAAATAAACGAGCACTTCGAATACTACGGATCTTATTTAAACCGTTCCTGCTATAACGAAACCGCCACGGTATCACTTCATTGCCTTACCAAACATTTGCCCGAGTTGCTGCCAGTAATTAAAGAGCTGGTTACAGATGCCATTTTTCCCGAAGAAGAAATTGCTATCTACAAACAAAACATGAAGCAGCGGCTGAGAGTAAATTTAAAAAAAAGCGATTTTGTTGCCTCGCGGCTAATTGAAGCGTATTTATATGGCGATCAACATCCATACGGAAAATATACCGGGTTAGAAGATTTTGATGCGTTTACCCGCGACGACCTGACTCAGTTTTACAAGCAGTATTATCAAAATGGAACACTAATTTTATTTGTTGCCGGCAAACTTCCGCAAAACCTTTATGAGTTACTAAACCAGGCCTTTGGCGACCTGAAAAACGAGCCGATTGCTATAACTGATATTCCCGCGGAGCGGGCGCTCGAAAAAAAATACCGCGTTACCAACGATCCTTCTGGTGTGCAGGGCGCCATCCGTATGGCGGCGCCGTTTCCAAACCGGCATCATCCTCATTTTTTAAAAGCAATGGTGCTTAACAGTTTGTTTGGTGGCTTTTTTGGCTCAAGGTTAATGAGTAATATCCGCGAAGAAAAAGGCTACACTTATGGCATTTACAGCTACCTTCAAAATCATGTGCAGCAAAGTGGTTGGATCATTAGCACGGAGGTAGGGCGCGATGTAAGCGAACCAACAATTATTGAAATATATAAAGAGATGGTGCGTTTGCGTAACGAACCTGTTGATGCGGACGAATTACTGCTGGTGCAGAATTATATGATGGGTTCTATTTTAGGCGATTTAGACGGACCGTTTCAAATTATTAACCGCTGGAAAAATATCATCTTAAATAACCTCGATGAATCGTATTTCTACAACCAGATAGGCGCCATAAAATCGATTACGGCCAAAGAGCTTCAGGAAATAGCAAACGAATACCTGAAGCCCGAAAAGTTTTACGAGCTAATTGTGGTGTAGCACCCCTTTTTATATGTTTTAAAGGTGCGTTTTGTCGCTGTGCGCTGTGCCGGTTACAGCCTTCCAAACTTATTTCAGTGCGTAAAGCTATCGTTAAGTAAAAAGCCGTTCATCTGCACCAATCATTTTACATTTGCTTTAAAGTTGTTGCTATGAAGCTTTCGCAATTGTCTCAAACATTAATAGGTTCGGAGATAGTAAAATTAGGCGGCGAAATAAAGGAGCGCATCCGGCAGGGCGAAACCATTTATAATTTTACAGTGGGCGATTTCGACCCTTCGATATTTCCTATTCCGAAGGAATTGGAAGACGCGATTATTGATGCCTACAAACAACATTTTACCAATTATCCGCTGGGCGAAGGCAACCTCGATTTACGGCAGGCCATCTCGGCTTACGCAAAAACGTTCCAGGGCTTGCAATACAATGTGAGCGAAATATTAGTTGCCTCGGGCGGACGTCCCTTAATTTACGCGCTGTACCGGGCTATTTGCGATAAAGGCGATAAGGTTATTTACGCCGTTCCCAGTTGGAATAATAATCATTACACCCATTTTGTAGAGGGCGAACATGTTTTGATTGAAGCAAAGGCCGAAAACAATTTTTTGCCTACGGCAGATGAAATTCGTCCGCATGTAAAAACGGCTACGTTGCTTTCGCTTTGCTCGCCACAAAACCCAACCGGAACCACTTTTAAAAAAGAAGATTTAGAAGCTATCTGCCGCTTGGTTGTTGAAGAAAATAACCTTCGTGGCGAGGACGAAAAAAAGCTGTACCTAATGTACGATCAAATGTACTGGCAGCTAACTTATGGCGCTATTCAGCATTACGATCCTATATCGCTAAACCCCGAAATGCGGAAGTACACGGTGTTTGTAGATGCGGTAAGCAAAGTGTTTGCCGCTACCGGCGTGCGCGTCGGCTGGAGCATGGGACCATCTCATATAATAAATAAAATGAAAGCCATTCTTTCGCACGTAGGTGCGTGGGCGCCCATGGCCGAGCAAAAAGGAGTAGCTAAATACCTGGTTCAAACAGAAGCTATTAAAACCTACCTAACGAATTTTAAAAACGAATTGGAAGAACGCCTGTGCGGTATTTACAACGGCATTATGGAATTGAAAAGGGCTGGTTTGCCGGTGGATGCCGTGGCGCCGGAAGCGGCTATTTACCTCACGCTTAAGATAGAAGGAAGGGGTAAAACCACTGCTGATGGGAAAACATTGGTTACACAGGAAGATGTTACCTCATTTATTTTGAAAGAAGCCGGCTTGGCGATTGTGCCTTTTTACGCCTTTGGCGCACCGAAAGATTCTGCCTGGTACCGCCTGAGTGTGGGAACTTGTAAAAAAGAAAACATTACCGAAATGCTGAACAGGCTTGGTGCCGCAGTAAAAAGCTGGAGCTAATTTTTATTAATTAAAAAGAAAAAAGGCTTTAATTGTGCAGAAGCAGCAGCCTTAAGAATAGACTTTTTTTTACCTGTAATTTTTAACCTTGTAACCAGTTGATGAGCAGTGCAAAAGGCGTTTTCATTTTCTACATGTACTAATACGGCATGAAGGCATTCAATATGTTTGTCAAAAGCCTCGCCGCTAAGGGATGATGTTTTCAGTAAAACCAATAAATCCCGATCATGGTTATTCATGCGTCTTTTATTAATCCTATTTTAACGAGGGTTGGCTGGACAACCGCATTTACTGCCTTTGCCCGTACCCGAATAATAATTTTTAGAACAACTGCTTGCTGCCAAAATAAAAATCAACAACAATGCCATTATTCCGTTTTTCTTTGCCATATTCATCTTCTAAAGTAACTATTTTACCAACAATTAATTGCATGTAATTAGCTCCAAAAAATAATTTAACATGAACTCAGAAGCTCTTTCGATTTCACCCAGAGTTTTAGTGGCTCCGCTCGATTGGGGCCTGGGGCATGCAACGCGGTGTATTCCAATAATTTACCAGCTGCTTGCCCAAAATTGCACAGTTTTGCTTGCCGGTGAAGGCAAAACAGAAACCCTTCTGAGAGCCGAATTTCCGGAGCTCCAATTTTTGCACTTAAAAGGTTATAATATTAATTACGGTAAAAACGGATGGGACCTAATTGGCAAACTGCTGCTGCAAATTCCGAAGATTATTGAAACTATGGATGAAGAACACGAGTGGCTGAAAAAAGTGATTGAAGAGCATCAAATCAACGCTGTCATTTCCGATAATCGCTTCGGACTTTTTAACGATTCTATCTATTCCGTTTTTGTAACTCATCAGTTGCTGGTAAAAACATCGCTGGGACAAATGGCAGACGAGCTGCTGCAAAAACTTAATTACCAATACGTAAATGGTTTTGCGGAGTGTTGGGTACCCGATGTAGAAGGAGCGGAAAATCTTTCGGGCGATCTTTCGCACCCCGCCATAATGCCCCAAATACCCGTTCACTATTTAGGTGCGCTTTCCCGCATGAGCGGCGTAAAAGAGGGCGAAGAAAAACATTTGCTAATTATGCTTTCGGGGCCCGAACCGCAGCGTACCCTTTTTGAAGAGTTATTGCTGCAGCAACTGGCGGGCTTTACAGATCCTGTTGTTTTTGTAAGAGGTTTGCCTGGAGAAAAAAGCCTGCCGGCAGTAGCTGAAAACATACAAGTTCATAATTATTTAGGCACCGCGAAACTGCAACAAGAAATAGAAAACGCAAGTATGGTAATAAGCCGTTGCGGCTATAGCAGCGTAATGGATTTACTGGCTCTGCAAAAAAAGAGCATTCTTATTCCTACGCCGGCCCAAACCGAACAGGAATATTTGGCTAAACATTTAATGGCGCAAAACAGGGCACTTTGTATTCCACAATCAAAATTTAAATTAACAAATGCAATAGAACTTGCCCAATCGTTTAATTACAAAAAAGCCTATTTTACAAATGAAGCGTTATTGCAGAATACGGTGCAACAGTTTGTTGAAAATGTAGTTGAGAAAGTAGCACAGCAGCAATCAGTTTAAAGTTCTTTAATCAGCAGCTTCTTTTTTGGGATAATCAAAAAACAAAAACGTTTTTTCGCTTTTTCTAAAATCTTTCCAGCTACGGGCATTGCTGCTAACGGCATACACCGCGCAAGTGGGCATATCGTCTATCTGCACACTGCTCAGTGTATTTACAAAAGCAGTAATGCCGGGGTTGTGCGAAAAAACCGCAACGGTATTTTTTTTATCGGAAAGAAGAGCAATCACTCCATAAAAATCTTCGGGCTGCGCTTCGTATAATTCGGGAAAAATGTGGATGTCTTTTTTATCAATGCCCCACTGCGCACTAAATATCTTTGCCGTTTTAAGCGCCCGTTTTGCCGTACTCGATGCTATGCCATCGGGATGTAACCCTTTTTGAAGCGTTCGGGCAGCCATTTGAGGCGCGTCTTTTTTGCCGCGGTCGTTTAGCGGTCGTTCAATATCAGGCAAACCAATTGTTCCCCAACTGCTTTTTTCATGGCGCACAATAATCAGTGTCTTAATTAAAAATATTAAAAGAAAACCGTTAAAAAAAATACCCGGTAAGATTGGC
>JBBSRB010000032.1:0-24020 GCA_038243445.1 Chitinophagales bacterium
CGCAAATTATCGCTTACTATCCACATATTTAATGTGTTCGGTTGTGTTTCATCACGGCGCAGCCGGCCAACAAATACCTCATCCCGTTCATGTGCGTTTAAGGGCATTGGGTAAAGCTGTTGCGCAGGCTCGTCTTCCACAATTATGCCCGCGGAATTTCGTAAAATCATTCGTACTTCAAACAAATCGAAGTCCTTTTCAAACTCCACATTTACACTTTCGCTGTGCCCGCCCATTACTGGTATACGTACAGTTGTTGCCGTTACTTTTATGTTTTCATCCTGCATAATTTTAGCGGTTTCGTTCACCATTTTCATCTCTTCTTTGGTGTAGCCGTTGTCTAAAAAAACATCTATCTGTGGAATTGCGTTTAAATCAATTTGATATTTATAAGCCTTTTCGCCTTCTTTTCCTCCGCGTTCGTTCATTAGTTGGTCCACCGCTTTTTTTCCTGTGCCCGTAACGCTTTGATAGGTTGAAACAACTATCCTTTTTATACTATATTTTTTGTGTAGCGGCGCCAGGGCCACCACCATTTGAATGGTAGAACAATTTGGGTTGGCAATAATTTTATCGCTAATTTTTAAGATGTCGGCATTTACCTCGGGCACAACCAGGGGCGTTCCTTCGTTCATGCGCCAGGCCGATGAATTATCAATTACAGTAATACCAGCGGCTGCAAAAAGCGGCGCCCATTGTAACGATGTAGCTCCGCCTGCAGAAATTAAAGCTATGGCTGGCCTTTCGTTTATTGCTTGCTGCATGCCAATGACTTTATGCTTTATTCCCTTAAACTCAACCTCTTTTCCAACTGAACTTTCCGACGCTACAACAATTAGTTCAGTTACGGGAAAAGCCCGCTCGGCCAACACCTGCAACATTTTAGTACCTACCAAACCCGTTGCGCCAACTACAGCAATTTTCATGTTTATAATTAAAATATAAAAAAGCCTTCCGGTTTTTGGAAGGCTGCTACTTATTTTGTTCACTCAAAATGCTAAGCCCATTCCGTTTGCGGAAATAATTTCTTGCTGCATTTTGTGCCATTTGTCCCTTTCATTCGGCTGTAAAAATATGGGTTAAACCGAATGCTGCAAAATAGGGCCGTGTTAAAACAATAAAATATTTACATTAGTGTAAATGAGGTTCAAATTGCTTGCTGCTTTGCCTTGCCTACTAAGCTGGCTGTTATCTGCTGCGCAACCAGCTAACCGTTTTGATGTGTTGATTACCGAATTAATGCCCGATCCGCTGCCCGTTATTGGCCTGCCCGCTGCCGAATACATCGAAATAAAAAACGTATCGAACACCGTCATTAATTTAAACGGCTGGCGGCTTTCCGATAACAAATCCACTGCTACTATTACGCGTACTTTTTTGCTGCAGCCCGATAGTTTTTTAATTATTTGTGCTGCTGCAAATGCACCCTTTTTTGAACCTTTTGGCACTACAATCGGAGTTACTAACTTTCCTTCTTTAAATAATGAAGCCGACACCATAAGCATTATATCGCCGCAAGGCAAAACCATACATGCCGTTAATTATAATGAAGGCTGGTATGGCAACCCGCTAAAAAGCGATGGCGGCTGGAGCCTGGAAATGATTGATACACGAAACCCTTGTACGGGAAGCAATAACTGGAAAGCAAGCAACAATGCAAATGGCGGCACACCCGGCAAAACAAATTCGGTTAACGGCGTTAGTAAAGATGAAGAAGGTCCGACATTAAAGCATGCTTTTGCAGCCGACAGTGTTACCCTTTTTTTGATGTTTGATGAGCCGCTTGACAGTTCGCTGGCCGCAATGGCCAGCAATTATGCAACTAATTACGATGCAGTGATTACGAAAGCAGAAGTTGTTGCACCACTTTTTAATACCGTTCAATTAGCCCTTTCAAAACCTTTAAAAAAGGGTACTATTTATACCATTACCGTTACAGGAATCACCGATTGTTTGGGTAACCCAATTGGTGCTATCAACAATGTAAAAACAGGTATGCCTGAGGACGCACAAAGGGGCGATTTAGTGATTAATGAAATTTTGTTTAACCCAAAAACCGGCAATCACGATTATGTAGAAGTGTATAACCGGAGCACAAAGATTATAAATGCAGGCAGTGTTTTTATTGCAAACAGAAACAGCGCAGGCTCTATAAGTAATGCAAAAAAGCTTTCGTTAGCGCCGTTTTATATTTTTCCCGGCGATTATGTTGTTATTACAGAAGATGCAATACAACTGGAGCAGTCCTATTTTGTAAAAAACAAGGCTGCTGTTATTACTATTGCGTCGCTGCCTGCTTTTCCCGATGATGAAGGAACAGTTGTATTAACCAATATCCAGTTAACAGTTATTGATGAAGTACGATATAAAGACGACTGGCATTTTGCGTTGTTAGCAAATGCGGAAGGAGTGGCTTTGGAACGCATTGATCCAGCTTTGCCTTCGCAGGATGCCAACAACTGGCATTCGGCAGCTTCTACTGCCGGTTATGGAACACCGGGTTATCAAAACAGTCAATATAAGCAAGCCAGCAACAGTGTTGGAACCATTACAATAACACCAAAAACCTTTTCGCCGGATAACGATGGCTTTAACGATATAGTCACTATTAACTATTCCGTTTTAGAAAGTGGCTATGTGGCCAACATCATCATTTTTGATGCTGCCGGCAGAGAAGTGCGGCACCTTGTAAATAACGATTTACTTGGCTTAAAAGGATTTTGGACTTGGGATGGTTTGGGCGAAAAACGCAGAAGGTTGCCAATTGGTACCTATATTATATACACTGAATTGTTCAATCTGAAAGGAAAGAAACAGCGGTTTAAAAATGCGGTGGTGCTAAGCGGGCGGTTATAATCTGCCGTAAAAGAAAACAACTTTTTAAAACAACAAAGAGGCTTTATAATGGCTGACCGGTTAACAAGACTGATACGTATTTACAACCGCTTAAAGCGTGGCCCGCTCACAATTGAAGTGACCGTGAAATGGGCGAAAGGCGCGGGTATTAACGTTAGCGAACGCCAGCTTTATCGCGACTTGAACAGCCTGCAGCACCTGCATATTGCGCCTGGCGAAAACGTGGTGGAATTTTGCGACGAGAAGAACAAAAAAACCTGGAAGCTGGAGTACGATGGCAGGTCGGAAAACGTAACCCAATTCGACATTAATTCTTTTTTCCTTTTTAAAAACTTTGTGCCTGCAAGCATTCAACAGCACCGAAAAGACTCGCTGGAAAAATTTGAACAAATCCTTTATAAAAACTTCAGCAACAATAGGTACGAAAAAGGGGCCGATGCGGCAGAATTGTATTTACGAAGAACCAATTACCTGGATATTATTTATGGCGAAACAGAACATCAACAACTGGAAGAATTAATATGGGCATTGCAAAACAAACGTGTTTTAGTAATTACCGCAAATGAAGTCAATTCTTCTGATGCGGCTTTTGATAAAAACGCTTTTCCGGTTACTTTTTGGCCGTTTGAAATGTGGTTTCACTTTGGACGGGTTTATATAGCCGGATTGGAAGCGGCATCAAAAGAACTTTTTATCTATTTAATTAACAATCAATTTCTTTTTGAGCCAACGCCTGATACTTTTAACCGCCAAAAAAACTTTAAAACCTACCTCGATCAAACAACAGATCGTTTTGGGATTACACAACCTATTAGCAATAAAGTGTACAACATTAAAGTAGAATTTTCGGAAGGTTATGGCCTATCATCGCTAAAAAGTTTTATGCACTCCAGCGCAGTGTGGAAAAAGCTAAAGAACGGCAATTATATGTTGCACATGACCTGCTCTATTAACCGGGAACTGATTGGTTTTTTAGGCCTGAGCCTGGATAAGGTAAAGGTGCACAGTCCTAATATTCTGCGTGATTTGCTGATTAAAAAATTTAGGGCTACGCTTGAACTGTATGATGGTAAAGAGGTAGATGAAGAAAGGGCAAATAGGGATTACTAGTAGTTGTTTTACCTAGAGAACCAAAGCACTTTTTATCAAAACAAGAACTATCTTTTCTCATGCTGAGGAACAAAGCATCTTACTTTACTATGAGATTCTTCGCTATCGCTCAGAATAACAAGGGGAAGGTCTTCAGCAATGGCAAAAAAAAAGTTTGAGAACAGCAAAGGTAAAATTTCTTTTTGTCAGGTTAAGGCATAAAGGATTTGTTGCCATAATGAAAGCCTCTAATTTTTGTCATGCTGAGGAACGAAGCATCTCGTGCTGCAAAAGTTCTTGCACTATTATTCCAAACTTCAATCGAAAGTGGATTATCCTAACCTTGAACCCATTTCTTTGGGTGGCCAACAGCCAAACAGTTCTTCATTCAAAAATTTGTAGTCCGGATTAAATGATTTAATCAGTTCTTCTTTTTTAAGCCGCTTCCATCCTTTTATTTTTTTTTCCCGTGCAATGGCGTTATTAATATATTGATGCGGTTCGTAAAATAATAGAAAATAAACATTGTATTTAGCTGTATACGAATTGACGCTTGATAGTGTTCGAGTATTCGGTGCTCCAGGTTGTTAGTTACACCTGTGTACAACACCGTTTTATTTTTATTGGTTAGTATGTAAACAAAAAAATGGATGATTAAATATAACAGATATTCGTAACATTTTTCGATGCAAGACATATTTTTGTCATGCTGAAACACGATCATTAGCTACTGTTAATTGAATCTTTATCTTTTTTTACTCTGTATTTAAGCATTTATTATTACAGGAGATTCTTCGCTTAGCGCTCAGAATAAGAAAATAGAGAGTTTAATTATCAAAGTAAAACTTTCATGCGTTTGTCATGGTGAGGAACGAAGCTGCCCTCATAAATCTCAATTAAATATTCAATAAGTCACTTGTATATTTATATTCCACAAAAAAATAATTTAACGTCTAAGTTTGCAATATTGTCACTACCTGAAGTCGTACGTTGATAATTTTTTAAAAAACTACCAAAAACTCAGCATTTTGCATCTTAGCGCAGCTAAATTAATTTGGAGTACATTTAAGAGATTTTTTAATTATAACATCACATATGTTTATTTTGTAAATAGCTGTAACTGTCTTTATATAGATTTATGATTTCATCTATATTTAGCTTATTGAACGAAAGGCTGCGCTCGAACCAAATTTTTCCACCTGTATTCACATGCCTCACATCTGTATCCTTTGATTTTTCATTACGCAAATAATTAACTTCTAAAGTATTGGTGCCAATATTAGTATCCATATGAAAAAACATTTTACTTTTTTCATTAAGATAATATGATAATCTTTTCTTTTTTCTTGTGAATTTTGGAAAGGAAGGGATTTCTAAAGAAATTAATTGCTCATGTACTTTTAAAAGTTGATCGCTAATATCTTCATTCAGTTCTCTAATATGCATAAAATAAATGTCTTTCTCTACACGATCTTTTCTCTCATTCTTCCCTTCTAACTCTTCATCTATTGTTGACTTGAAATTATTTTCGATAAAATTAATAAATGATTTTAGTGTATGTTTAGTATACTCGTTTATAGCTTCAATATTCCCTTGAGCTTCCTCTTGCAAAATATTTTTAAGAAAATCAATAACAGTCATTTCATTTCTACCAAGTGTTGGGTCTTCATCTTCGGTAAGATTCCAATAAATGTGAACAGAAGGAATTCTTGGGGTTTCACTTCTTTGTAAGTTTGAATATTCCTCTGATGATCTTTCACCTACTGGACTTATAAATATTAACGAAAGAATATTTTCTATTTCATCTTCAGACTTACTTAAAAGTTTTGTAAGTGTATCTATAGTAGATTTAACTTGGTTATTTAACTGATTCTCCGTTGTTGCTTCATCCTTAATTTTATTTTCAATTAAGAATATTTGCTTTAAATCATCTGCCCTATTATTCGATAAAATGGCCTTTGCTAATGATTGATTTTTTTCATTTTTTTTCTCAAAGCATAAAATCACAATATCAACAATCTGATTGGTTCCTGTATCGTCTTGCTTAAAGGCTTGTTCCGGTAATACTTCAATTTCAAATTTTGATCTGATTGATAAGTCTCTTGGATTTTCATATTTGTCAATCAAAAATTCCTTTAAACTACTTTCTTTATTTTTTTGATACAAGCTAAACAAAATCTTTTTTAATAATTCATCACTTAATCCATGTTCTGCTTTTGGATTTAATAAATACCCTAAGAATGCTGAAACATTAGGCTCATGCAGTCTTCCATCACCACTTCCTAAAATTTTAAAAATATTCATAATTATTAATTTAAATTTTTTCTGTTTTTACTTAATCTATATTCCCTCATCTAACCACCCAAACCACACCCTCTGATCCAGCACTTCTATTCCATTTTGCTCGCAAACATTCATCGTATGCCCGGTACCACCGGAAAGAGGATTAGCTAAATCATCGTAAAAAATACCAACTGTTGCAGGCTTTATGTTTTCTGTTCCTATGGCTTTAATAGTATCTCTTATAATGTAGGCAGCCTTTATAGAAAATTGGTTTTTATCGCCTGATACATATTGATCAATCAGCTTTTCGGTTTTTTTATTTCCTTTTGACTGATATACAATTTCCGATTCGGCGGCGAGTGTAATATCATCTAACGAAATGGTTTCGTAGGACAAATTTGCTTTTTTACGGTGCCCTGTATAAGGCGTAATTACTTGCAGCCGCGTGGCATCTACCGCAGCTACTCCTTTTGAAAAATAAAGGTCGGCACCATCGGCATTGCCGCTTCGGAAGCAGGCCCGCTTCATGCAAGTAGCTAACAAGCGACCGAGGGTTTCCAGCTTCGGTTTATCCTCTTCTGCTACGGTGCGTTTGCCTTCCAGCAATACAACAACACCTTCCCGGTCGTATTTTTCTATAAATTGCTGTAAGTTCATTTCTCTATATTAAATGTAAATATTCGTAATATACCTTCTACTCTTTGTGTAGAAACCCGTATATACATTGTTTCCGCTTTTCCATTTTCATTAAATCTTACGGTTGTTGTTCGCAGCGCAATGGAGTCTGTATTGTACTTTACCGCGTTAAACTTTTTAATGGTTTCCCTTATATAGTCCACAATCTTTTCTTCCATCATTTTTGTAACAGGTACATCACCCATTTGGAGCCGTATTTGCGCCACTTTTTCTAAACTTCCCTTACCTGCCATAATGCAAAGTTTATTAATATACTTTAATCCCAATCATCATCTGCATGTTCCCATCTGTAATAAATAAAATCAACCCAACCTTCTACCTGCGCATGCAGTTCGGGATGTTCTTCTTTGAATTTGGTATAAATAGTTTCGTTCTCTAAATCCTCGGGGCTGCCCTCTTTTATGTGCATGCATAAATTATAGTTAGCCGAAATGTACTTGGCTATGGTATAATGCATTCCTCTATCGCCGGCAATGGCTTTGTCAATTGCTCCCTGTAATTGTTTTGATCCTGTTATAAACATTCTGTTTTGTTTCAATCCCGGTTGAGCCGCACCCGAAAAATTTCGAACCGGCGCAAATTGCCGAACTTATCTTTATTACCCGATGTACGAATAACTAACTGGCTACTGTTTTCCTGCCGCTCTACATAATAATCGTGGTGCTCTACCGGCAGAGTTCTTTCGGTTGTTTGTCTAAAGCAAAAATTTGTCACCGTATCGTTTATAAATCGAACAAGAAAGTGATTTAGTTCTTCAGGCGTCAGTACGTTTTTATTGTTTTTAGCTGCCATTGTTAACTAAATAAATATTTTATGAACTGCGCCAATAACATAATCATAAATACGATGAATGCAAGGTTGCACCCTTTTTTACACCCCGATTTTTCCCATTGCTCATCGTCTTTTCTTTTTTGTTCTTCGGTGCGGGTATCCTTTTTATTAAACTGCCAGGCCAGCCAGGCACCCAATCCGGCAGATGCACCCCTAATTACAGTTTTTGCGTTTTCTTTCTTACGCTGATTTTCTTCCAGCGATTCCCGAATGCGCATCTCTCTTTCAATCTTTTGCCTTTCACTTTCTGCCATTTTTTAGGTTCACTATCTGGTTTCCAATAAGGTTAACCTATACCAGGGAACTGCTACTTTCATATAATAATGATTGCCATAATTTGAAAATTCATCTACATATAAATACTGCTTCGGCATGTAAAACGACCAGACATCCACCTCCTCAAAACTCACGTATTCAAATGCTGCTTCTTCATAAACCGATGAAACAAAAACCCGCGGCTCGTAAGTAATTAACAAACCTTCTGTTTTGCTTTTTGGCACCAAGCCGCAACTACGTATTGATGTTCGGTTTTTAACTGGCGACACATGAAAGAGTTGCACTACTTCGAGCTTGCTTAATTTTAAGTGCTTGCTTAGCCTTTTAAAAGAAGTTACTTTGGTTTTTGGATTAATTAATTTTTGCAATGCAGGCAGTTGACCTAACACCATACTTGAACTTATTTGATCAATGGGCTTATAATGCTTCAAATATAAATTAAATACCTGCCAGTTTTTGTCAATCAGTTTTCCTCTTTATTAGTCTTTTCGTACCTATACTTTGCCCAGGGAAATTCTTCAAAAATGGCTGTTTTGTGTTGCTCTTCGTTCTCATCAGTAAGCAGGGCAAGCCAGCGGTTTATCTTTTCTATTTGACTGCCAACGCCTTCACTAATACGCACCAGTTTTTTAGCATCGTTGTCCATTTTTTCTTTTGTGCTATCCAGTTCTTCGGGGGTGGAATGCACAAGCAGATTAATATCCGAAAGAGAAGAAAGGATGTCATCTTCCAAATCATCTTTTTTGATTAAAAGTATCTGGCGTAACGTTTTTTTAATAGCCATTGTAAAGTTTAAATGTGTGTTTCAACAAATGATTCCGGCAAAAAGAAAGGTGAACAACACTTATTTTGACGCTGTATATGTCCAATAACATTTTCTATTTCGATCTCGTTAAAAATTATTAAACCGGTCGTTTGAGCATAGTCCTTTTCAATGTGTTTAAATTCAGAAGTGCTGGGATAACGCTTCCCATCTGCATAGCCCCATTTTATTATTACTTTATGCTGCCACTCACCTGATGGGGCTTTAAAACAAGGATCGCCAGAATAATGTCCGGCGCTTGCCACAATATAAATTCCTACCGTGGGTCCTTCTTCTCTCAAAGTATGCAATGCCGTAAAACCTTCAGGATTGAAATCAAAAATATAACTGTCCATATTGTGTAAAACCAAAACAATAAACGGAAGGTATTGATGTCCTTTAGTCTCTTCCAGCAGTCCGTTCGTCCATTTTTTATTGTACCCATTTATATCACCCGCTAAAGCTTCTTTTAAAAGATCAATCCTGTTGGCAAGCTCAACACACAAACCTTTAAGCGTTGCGAACATTCTTTTACTATCCGTGATAATTGAATTTTCTTCGCCTGGTAGCGTAGCTATAAAATGATGTTTTATGAGAGCGTATTTTTCTAAGTAAGCATTGGTATAATCAAACAAAACAATCTTTAATTGTGCAGGATGCTTTGTAAGTAATAATGAAATCAGTAACTGATTTATAAAGCTTCCACTGTGGCTCACTCCTTTATCGTGCACCAGAACGCTTTTCAAATCAGAGAGGTTTTTTAATAAGACTTTATCATTCTGCGTTCCCCAAAGTATTTTTAAATCATCATTGGCTGCAGCTATCAAAAAGGCTACTTTTTTAAAATTTGTTTCATTAAACAGATTGGCTGTTGGGTAGGAATATTCATTCTGTCGGTCCGTTAATTTAACCTCATTCAAGACCATTAATTTTTGCTTTAAATTAGACAACCCGCCTGACATCTTCTGTCAACCAACCTCACCTCATTACCAGCCAAATACCGGCTAAAGCGGCCAAGGACGTTGCCAAAAAAAGCGCCGAACGCTTTGTGCGTTTAAAAAAATAAACATCGGCGGCATATACAAAAAATGGTAATGTAGCAATCAACACCTGGAAAGTAGAAATACCAATTTTATAGGTGCAGTAAAACCATAAGTAAGCGGCAATAATTGTTTGCAGAATAACCCCGCAGGTAATAGCACCGTAAAACTTAAGTGATCGGCTTGTTGAAACAGTTGCTTTTTGACTTTGTACAAAAATTATTAGAGCAATCGGCAAAACAATTATCAACCGCAGCCACACACTATGCAAAATGGAAAGTTGGGTGTCAATAGTGCCTTTTATGGAACCTACAATTGATATTGTAACACACACCACGGTTGCTGCGCCGCTCCATAGTGCAACATTGGTTTGTCCGGCGTCGGTTTTGCTTTTTGTTGTAGCAATAAGGAAAACAGAAACAGCCAATAGCGTAACTACAACGCCGAATATTTTTACTAAATCCATTTTGTCGCCAAAAACCAAGGCTCCGGCAATAACAGCTAGTGCAGTAATGGCTGGCGACAATAAACTATTGCTTCGCTCACCGGCCCATTTTAAATTAATTACCGAAAAAAAATTACCTCCAATAAAACCTGCAAACGAGGAAGTGCCTAACCATAGCCAGTTTTCTAATGCCGGCTTTGAAAAAAGAGAAAAAAATTGGCTCTTGTCTGTTAGTAAAACAAGCGGTGTTACTAATAAGCTGCCAATTATTATTTCTATAGCGGTTACATATAAAGCAGTTCCTCTACGAGCCGCATATCCAAATAAAAAAATACCAGCAGCAAGTAGCAGGATAAATACAAATGAAAGGAGATAACCAGCGAGCATCAGAAAATCAGCATTACACCTTTTATTTCGTAAAAAGGGTTGTTTTAAAACAGCAAAATTTTGAAAGGATAAATAACGTTGTGTTTACAACCTTTTATCCTAACTCAATTTCAAAATTCACTAAGTTCTGAAATTGCTGCAGTCGGGTGTCAATGTCAACTTTTGAAATTTCGCGCAGGCGTTCGGTGCCAAATTTTTCCACGCAAAAAGAAGCCATTGCGCTGCCAACAATAATGGCGGTTTTCATGTTTTCAAACGAAATATCTTTTGTACGGGCCAAATGCCCAATAAAGCCTCCCGCAAACGTATCGCCTGCGCCTGTAGGGTCAAAAACATCTTCTAAAGGCAAGGCCGGCGCAAAAAATACCTGGTCTTTATGAAACAACAATGCACCGTGTTCTCCTTTTTTAATAATGAGGAATTCAGGGCCCATTTGCATAATTTTTTTAGCGGCTTTTACCAACGAATATTCATTACTTAATTCTCGTGCTTCACTGTCATTCACCATTAGTACATCTACCCTTTTTAACAGCTTTTTCAGGTCGTCCAATGCAATTTCCATCCAAAAATTCATAGTGTCCATTACAATCAACTTCGGGCGGCTTTTTAATTGATTAACAACATCCAATTGCACCGCAGGCACTAAATTTCCCAACATTAAAAATTCGCAATCCTGGTAACTTTCGGGCACCACGGGTTTAAAATCGGCCAATACATTTAGCTGTGTTTCAATGGTATCGCGGGTGTTCATATCCATGTGGTATTTACCGCTCCAAAAAAACGATTTCTCGTCTTTCTTTATTTGCACTCCTTCAAGCTCAACACCGCGGTTTTTTAACGCATCTAATTCTGCTTCAGGAAAATCGCCACCAACAACAGAAATTTGTTTTATAGGAGTTGTAAAATTTGATGCACTCCACGCAATGTATGTAGCGGCGCCACCAATAATTTTATCACTTTTTCCAAACGGAGTTTCAATTGCATCAAAAGCCATCGAACCAACAACAAGTAATGACATAATTTAAAGGTTTTAGTAAGAGGTGCAATTCAAAGTACGAAGTGTGAAGTACGAGGTACGAAGTAAATAAACTTCATATTTCCAACTTTTAATTTCGCATAGTAAAAAGCGTGCAAACCTACTGTTTTTATCCATTTGCTCAAACCATTACGCCTAAATGCAGCGCCGGCGTCGCACCCTTGTACTTCCTGTATTTCTATTCAGCATTTTGCAGTAGTCTTTGTTCATATCAAAAAGCTTTCAATTCGGCAATTATAATCTAACATAGTATTATAAATGTTAAGCTTTCCCCACCTAAGTTCCCCCACCGGGAGACAAGGGGCTTCTTATCTTTGTCTGGTATGATTCACTTCCATTCCCTACAAATAAAAAACGTTCAAAAAGAAACAGAGGATTGTGTGTCCCTTACATTTAAGGTACCGCAAGAATTACGGGATACGTTTCAATTTACACAAGGGCAAAGTCTTACCGTTCGCAAAACGTTAAACGGAAAAGAAGAGCGCCGCAATTATTCTATTTGTAGCAGTCCGCTGGATGGCGAATTGAAAGTAGCCGTAAAGAAAGTGGAAGGCGGCTTGTTTTCAACCTATGCAAACGAGCAGCTAACAGCCGGCGATTTTTTAGAGGTAATGCCACCAGTTGGTAAATTTTTCACCGAACTCCATCCATCCCATAAAAAAGAATACGTTGCTTTTGCAGCCGGCAGCGGCATTACACCAATTCTTTCCATAATAAAAACTACGCTACTTACCGAGCCTAAAAGTTCGTTTACGTTAGTATTTGGCAACCGCAGCAAAAGCACAATCATCTTTAAAGAAAGCCTGGAAGCTTTAAAAGATAAATTCATCAACCGGTTTCGCATTTACCATGTGTTAAGCCGCGAAAAAAGCGAAGTCGAAATTAATTATGGAAGAATAGACGCTGAAAAATGCAGTCTGCTGTTTTCTAAAGTAATTGATACAAACAACTGCGATGAATTTTTTCTTTGCGGACCAGAAGAGATGATCTTTTCTGTTCGTGATTATTTGACCGAAAACGGCGTATCAAAAGAGCGGATTCATTTTGAATTATTTACTATTCCCGGACAAAAAGGCTCAACCGCCGAAAACATGCAAAAAAGGGTGGTGGAAAGTGGCCCAACAAGCAACGTATCGGTTAAGCTTGATGGCATTACGTTCGATTTTTCGCTTTCTTTTAATGGGCAAAGTGTGTTGGATGCGGCCTTACAACAAGGCGCCGATTTGCCTTATGCCTGCAAAGGCGGCGTTTGCTGCACCTGCAAAGCAAAACTTTTACAAGGCAGCGTAATTATGGATGAAAATTGGGGCTTAGAACCCGATGAAGTGGCCGCAGGTTTTATTCTCACCTGCCAATCGCACCCAACCAGCGAAAGCATTGTAGTTAATTTTGATGTGAAATAGTCGGAACCACAAATGTCTGAACCATGATTTGGAAAGATTTTTGGGGATATCGGAATTTTGGAAATTTTCCCATTAAAAACTTGCTGGCAATAAAGATTTTTTCATCATGTTAATCTTAAAAATCCTCGCTAATCCAGGTTCACACATTTGCTGTTACGGCTTAACTTTGTAACATGCCTCTACACCAATTAGAAAAAAATTTTCAGGATAAAGTTGATGCCGAAATCCGTATTGAGCCAAAAGACTGGATGCCGGAAAAATATCGTCAAAACCTTATTCGCCAAATATCTCAGCATGCACATTCCGAAATTGTAGGCATGCTGCCAGAAGCCAATTGGATAAGTCGTGCGCCAACGCTAAAACGCAAACAAATTTTAATAGCAAAAGTTCAGGACGAAGCCGGGCATGGATTATATCTTTATTCAGCCGCCGAAACGCTGGGTATTTCGCGCGATGAAATGACAGAACAACTCTTAAGCGGCAAAGCCAAATATTCATCTATTTTTAATTATCCCACCATTACCTGGGCCGATATGGGCGCTATTGGATGGCTGGTAGATGGCGCCGCTATTATGAACCAGGTGCCGCTTTGCCGCGTATCTTTTGGGCCGTACAGCCGCGCCATGATACGTGTTTGTAAAGAAGAAAGTTTTCATCAGCGGCAGGGTTTTGAAGCATTATTGGTATTAAGCAAAGGAACCGATGAACAAAAAGCAATGGTGCAAAACGCTATTGATCGCTGGTGGTGGCCGTCGCTCATGATGTTTGGTCCAACCGACGATGAATCGCCAAATTCCATTCAAAGTATGAAGTGGAAAATTAAGCGGTTTAGCAACGACGATTTGCGCCAGCGCTTTGTAGATATGATTGCCGAACAGGTAAAACTTTTAGGAATGACGCTCCCCGACCCCGACCTTAAATGGAACGATGAAAGGAAGCAGTACGACTTTGGCGCTATTAATTGGGCCGAATTTTGGAATGTAGTAAACGGCAACGGACCGTGCAATAAACAACGCCTTGATGCCCGCAACAAAGCCTGGAACGAAGGCGCCTGGGTGCGCGAAGCCGCAGTGGCCTTTGCCGAAAAAAGAGCGCAAAGAAAACAAAAAGCCGTAGCCTGAGTTTTTTGAACCGGGCTGCAGTGCTACTATTTTGCGTTCCTTGCGTCGCACTCTTGTACAGCAACAATTCTATTCGGCTTTGTGTCCTAACGTTCAACGTTTCATTCCGTTTTTAAAAAGCAGTTTATCATGAAATTCTTTATAAAACATTTTTACGGCGATTACGATGCAATGAAAAGCGGCGGCGGCGAAAGAGATCAAAACCCTTCAAAAAGGGGGTCGTCCGAAAAAGGCAACACTTCTTTGGGCGCAGAAAAAACGTGGCCGCTGTGGGAAGTATTTATCAGAAGCCGCCAGGGTTTAGATCATAAACACGTAGGCAGCTTGCATGCGGCCGATGCGGCCATGGCAGTGGAAAATGCCCGTGATGTATATACCCGCCGTCAGGAAGGCGTAAGCATTTGGGTAGTGGAAAGCCGTTTCATACATGCTTCCAACCCCGATGAAGCAGAAAGTTTTTACGATCCGGCAAACGACAAAGTGTACCGCCATCCAACGTTTTATGATTTGCCTGACGAGCTAACGCACATGTAGGCGGGCATTGGTAATTAGGACTTTTATAATCAGGTTAAATTCATTCAATGTCAAATTCACTTGTTTATAAGAATTTAAAAAACTAGACTGTTGGAAAAAATAAATGGAATTACGAATGGAAATATCTGCTCTTGTAAAACAATTTCCCGTTGAAGAAAAGTATAGTTTAACCCCACAAATGATTCGCTCTTCGCGTTCTATCACCAATAACATTGCGGAAGGATATGGAAGAAATACTGATACAAGGCACTTCTTCATTCAAGCCAGAGGTTCGCTTACAGAAACGATTAACCATATAATTATTGCTTTTGATGAAAAATATATTAGTGAGTTAATTTGGAAAGAACTGGAAACGCTTTGCGAAACGATATTCAAGCTACTAAAAGGATACATAAGGTACTTAGATAAACAAAAAGACCAACCACATTCCAAATTACATAATCCCAATACCATATGAATGCATCGCTATTTACCTACGTTCTTCACCTGGCCGATAACGCACTCATTCTTGGCCAGCGCAATGCCGAATGGTGCGGGCACGGTCCGGCGCTGGAGCAAGACATTGCCATTACTAATTTTTCGTTAGACCTTATAGGGCAGGCAAGAAACTTTTACCAATACGCAGCCATTTTGTACAACCAAATGAAGGATGAAGAAAAAGAAGAAGTCGATGCATTTATCCCACGAGTTTGGAAAACGTATAACCGTGCGTTAGAAGAAGACGACCTGGCCTTTTTACGCGACGAACATCAATACTTAAATGTATTAATTGCCGAAATGCCAAAAGGCGATTGGGCGCAAACCATTTTACGTCAGTTTTTTTTTAGCGCATTTCAGTTTTATCAATACACACAATTACAACGTTGTGGCAACACACAGCTTGTAGCCATTGCCGATAAATCGGTGAAAGAAGTTACCTATCAACTACGTTGGAGCAGCGAATGGGTGGTGCGTTTAGGCGATGGAACAGAAGAAAGCAACGAACGAATAAACGAAGCCTTGAACGAGTTGTGGCCATTTACCGGCGAGTTGTTTGACCCTGCCCCTTACGAGTTTACAAACGCCGAAGTATTACAACAAAACTGGCAAAAAAGGGTAACTGCCGTGTTTGAAGAAGCAACCCTGGAAGTGCCGGATCAAAAAGGGCTGCAACGCGGCGGCAAATGGGGAAAACATACCGAATACCTGGGCTATTTGTTAACCGAAATGCAGTATTTGCAGCGTACTTATCCAAACGCTACATGGTAACAGAAAAAGATATATGGCTGTTATTAGAGGAAGTAAAAGACCCCGAGGTTCCCGTGCTTTCTATTTTAGATTTGGGCATTGTAAGAGGGGTTGAACTCCTAAACGAAGAACATCCACAAATTAAAATTATCATAACTCCAACCTACTCCGGCTGTCCCGCTATGAATGTTATTTCTATGGACATTCGCTTAAAACTAATTGAAAAGGGGCATCGGAATGTTTCTATTGAACAACAGCTTTCGCCTTCATGGACAACCGATTGGATGACCGAAAGCGGCAAACAAAAGTTAAAAGAATTTGGCATTGCGCCACCCAACCCAAAGCAACAGTTTTGCTCTTCCGAAATGTTTGCCGAAGAAGGCGTTCAATGCCCACGCTGCCAATCTCACCACACACAATTAATCAGCCAGTTTGGCTCCACTGCCTGCAAAAGCATGTACCGCTGCCTTGCGTGTAAAGAGGCGTTTGATTATTTTAAATGCCATTAAAAAGGGTAAATTTGTTGTATGGGTAAGACTTTAGACATGAACAAGAAAATTGAATTGCTCCGACATAAGATTAAAACATCTAAAAACCATCCTACCGATCTTTCCAGATTGTTTGGAATACTAAAAGGAAAAATAAACGAAGATCCGGTTTTGTTACAACGAAAAAATCGTGATGAGGACAGATAATCAAAGGTTATTGGCTGATACAAATATAATTTTATACATCTTAAATGGAAATGAAGCGGTACGCAAACTGCTGGAAGGATATGAAATTTTTATTTCTGTTATTACCGAAATGGAGCTGTTGCGCTTTTCTTTATTAACTCCAGAAGAATTTCAAATATTAAACGACCGAATTCATGAATTAAAGATTGTTGACATTAACGAACAAATAAAAAATTTAGTCTATAAAATATAGTCGGGAGCGGAAAAAAAAATTTTTGGATTGTATTATCGCAGCCACTGCTGCCTATTTAAATATTCCTCTTCTTACGGCTGATAAAGTTCTCGATAACATTCCGTTTGTTGATACGATTCTCGTAAACATCTAAATATGGCATCTATCCTTTTTGAAATAAAAAATAACATAGCCTTCATTACCCTTAACCGCCCCGAAAAGTACAACGCCTTTAACCGCGAAATGGCGCTGCTGCTGCAGGAAAAATTAGATGAATGCAAAGAATCAAAAAACATTCGTTGCGTGTATATTACGGGCGCAGGCAAAGCATTTAGTGCAGGTCAGGATTTAGACGAAGTGGTGGATCCTAACGGACCAAAAATCGCTGCCATCCTTTCCGAACACTACAATCCCATTGTACGAAAAATTCGAACACTCGATAAACCGGTAGTAGCTGCGGTAAATGGCGTAGCGGCAGGCGCCGGTGCTAATTTGGCCATTTGTTGCGATATTGTGGTAGCCGCAAAATCAGCCAGCTTTATCCAGGCTTTTTCAAAGATTGGACTCATTCCCGATACTGGCGGCACCTTTTTTTTACCGCGTTTAGTAGGACTTCAAAAAGCATTTGCGCTGGCTATGTTGGGCGATAAAGTTCCCGCCGAAGAAGCCGAACGATTAGGCATGATTTATAAATATTTTGACGATGATGTGTTTGCCGAAGAATCGCAAAACCTTGCAAAAACCCTTGCCGAACTTCCAACAAAGGCTCTTTATTATACCAAAAAAGCGTTAAACCAGGCCTTTATTTCTTCGTTTGAAGAACAACTGTACGACGAAGAATTATGGCAGGACAGAGCAAGCCGCACCGAAGATTTTAAAGAAGGCGTTCAGGCATTTTTACAAAAACGAAAACCAAATTTTAAGGGCGAATGATGACTGAAATAAACGCCGGTTCTATAGTTAAGCATATGATGCGAAACGATTTGTTTAGCCAGTGGTTGGGCATACAAGTGCTGGAAATAAGGGAAGGTTACAGCAAAATAAGCATGGAATTAAGAAATGAAATGATCAATGGTTTCGGCATTATTCATGGCGGCATTGCTTTCTCACTTGCCGATAGTGCTTTTGCCTTTGCCTGCAATAACCGCAATAATTTATCCGTCGCGTTAGATACTTCCATCACATTTACAAAAGCCACCCAACCCGGTGATGTATTAACTGCAGAAGCTAAAGAACTGCATAATGGAAGGAGCACCGGGCTCTATTTAATAACGGTTACCAATCAACACAACCAGCAGGTAGCCCTTTTTAAAGGCACTTGTTTTCGCACGGGCAAAGCACTTATTTAAATTATTTACGTGCAACAACAACTGCTCTATTTTTTACAACAATACCCGCAATTTGCCATTGCCATCAGCCTTTTGGCGAGCATTTTAATTGCTGTACTTGGCGTTGTACCAAGCGTGTTTATTACAGGCGCCAACATTTTATTTTTTGGATTTTGGAACGGTGTCCTTATATCGTTTTTAGGCGAGGCTTTGGGTGCCGCAGTTTCTTTTTGGTTGTACAGAAAAGGCTTCAAAAAGGCATCTCAAAAAGGGTTACAAAAATTTTCAAAAGCAAAGCAGTTGGTAGAAGTAGAAGGAGCAAAAGCATTTACATTAATTCTAACCCTACGGCTTTTGCCATTTGTTCCGTCAGGGCTAATAACGTTTGCGGCATCTGTTGGCAAAGTATCGTTCATTAACTTTTTAACAGCCAGTTCTTTGGGCAAAATTCCGGCGCTGCTTATAGAAGCATACTCGGTAAATGAAGTAATTAACAGGAGTTGGCAAGGCACCGTCATTGTAGCAGTCGTAGCCATTGTTTTTTTATTTTTAATCGTAAAAAACATAACCGGAGAACGTAAGAAAAAGAGGAACCAATAATTTCAGGTTATACTATTAAGCATGTTTTAAAATCACAGATTTCAAATGCATTAAAAGAGTACCACAAAGACCCCTTTTCAAATGTTTTGCCCATTATTTATCGTCGGCTACCTACCTTTCAGCCATTATTTTTGCACTATGATTTACGAATTCAATGGCATAAAGCCGGTTATTCATGCAAGCGCTTTTATTCATCCACAAGCAGCAGTTACCGGTGATGTTATTATTGGTAAAGATGTGTATATAGGCCCCGGAGCGGCGCTTAGAGGCGACTGGGGAAAAATAATTATTGAAGACGGTTGCAATGTTCAGGAGAATTGCACGGTGCACATGTTTCCGGGCGTAACTGTATTATTAAAAGAAGGCGCACATATTGGTCATGGCGCTATTATACACGGCGCTACTGTGGGCAGAAACTGTTTGGTGGGCATGAACGCAGTACTGATGGACGAGGTAGAATTGGGCGACGAATGTGTTGTTGGCGCTTTGTCGTTTGTAAAAGCGGGCGAAAAAATTCCGCCACGTTCCTTATTGGCCGGCAACCCTGCAAGGCTTATAAAAACCGTAAGCAATGAACTAATTGCCTGGAAAACAGAAGGCACGAAACTATATCAACAATTGCCCGCGCAGTGCCATTCCATGTTAAAACCCTGCGAACCTCTTCGGGAAAACATTAGCCAAACACCCCTTTTTAAAGCTAATTATGCGCCGTTTAAACGCTAAATAGTTTTAAGTAAAAAAAGTTTGGTTCTTTCATGCCAAATTAAGTTATTTTAATAGTCTGTTTTTTTTAAAACCAATAATCATGAGAAGAATTGTTCGCCCCATTTTATGCTGCATTATCACTTTTTCTTCTGCCCTTTTTGCGCAGGCCCAAAACGACCGGTTTGCATACGCTATTACAGATGAAACACCGGAAGGCTCCAGTTGGAATGTATTGCGCAAGCTTGATTTACAAACCGGCCAATATAGCGCCGTATTGTTAAATGGCTCCAATGTAAATGCCGTGGTATATAGCGCTGCTACAAAAAAGCAATTACTGCAACAACCCGATGCCCGCTTCGGCACCCTGTTGCAAGCACCTTTTGGCACCGGCGTAGCTGCTGCCGCTTACGACAAAAAACATAATCGCCTTTATTTTACACCCATGTTTATAGACCAGTTGCGGTATATAGACCTGGCAACAATGAAAGTATTTTATGTAAACGATAAGGCTTTTACCTCCTTTGGAAATGCCCATAACAACGAAGCAAAATGTATTACCCGCATGGTAATTACACCTGATGGAAATGGCTATGCTATTTCAAACGATGGGAACACGCTGATTCAGTTTACAACGGCCAAAAAAACAAGCATTACTGTTTTGGGTGGTTTAACCGATAATGTGGCAAACGGAGAGTTTTCTATTCATAACCGCCTTACCTCTTATGGTGGCGATATGATTTCAGACGACAGAGGAAACCTCTATCTTCTTTCGGCCAATAACCAGGTATTTAAAATAAATATAGAATCGAAAGTGGCTACCTATTTAGGTGCGGTTAAAGGCCTGCCCGCTTCTTTTACCATTAACGGTGCTGCTGTAAATGCCGATGGAAACTTAATTGTAAGCAGCGCTATTGACGGTACCTCGTATTATGTCGTCCATCCAAAAACATGGGAGGCATCGGCTTACAGCGCACCGGTTGTGTTCCGCAGTTCGGATCTTGCAAACAGCAATTTTTTAGTAAGCGCAACAAATAAATTTAACGAAATAGAAACCATTGCTGTAAAGCCTTCCCTTTCTTCAAAAGGTATTCAGGTGTACCCCAACCCGGTTACAACGGCCAACTTCAATTTGCAGTTTACAAACGTTCCTGTTGGAAATTATTTTGTGAAAGTGACTGATGTTTTGGGCAAGCTAATCTTACAAAAGAATGTGGCGGTAAACGCTGAAAGAAACTTCCAAATTATTCCGTTAGCTTCCTCAAAAATGAAAGGCGTTTATGTGGTTTCAGTTGCAGACAATAGTAAGAAGCCCCTGTTCGCACAAAAAGTTTTAGTACAGTAAAAACCTTTTTCAACTTGCTAGAAAAGCGTTCTGTTTGGAACGCTTTTTTGTTTTTAAACAGGTGTGTTTTATGCAGTTCTAATTTGTTTTTATTCGCCACAACTAAATAAAAAAATGTAGTTCATCTTCGCAACATGAAAACCTGGTCGCAGCACTTGTTTGATTTTTATAAAAACCTTCAACCACCCGCGGTACTACCAAATGAAATTCAATGGCTTTACCCGCAACAATCAACCGAAGTGCTGTCTGTTTTACAAACCTTTCTTAAAAAGTATTATACCGATGCGGCTCCCCGAACCTTGATGCTTGGCATTAATCCCGGTCGGTTTGGCGCAGGCATTACAGGCGTAAACTTTACAGCCGCAAAACAGCTAACAGTAGTCTGCGCTATTGAACATTCGTTTAAAAAAGGGTCCGAACTTTCGGCCGAATTTATGTACGCCATGATGGAAGCGTACGGCAGTGTTGAATTGTTTTACCAACATTTTTTTATTGGCTCTGTATGCCCGCTTGGTTTTGTAAAAGGGGGCAAAAACATTAATTATTACGATGATAAAGAACTGCTGAAAGTAGTGGAACCATTCATAATAAACAGCATCAATCAGCTAACAAATTTTGGGGTAAATACCGATGTTTGCTTTTCTATTGGCGAAGAAAAAAACTTTAAATACTTGAGTAAACTGAATGAACAACAAGGCTGGTTTAAAAAAATTATTCCGCTGCCGCACCCTCGTTTTATAATGCAGTACAAACGCAAACAAGTGCCGGAATATATAGAGCGATACGTTACATTATTAAAGCAATAAAACATGTAAAAAAGGGTCGTTATCAACGGTCATCTTTCCAAACAAGCCGCACATGTTTAGCCACGTCAAAAAAATCTTTACACCTGCCGTCGCCCTTTCCGGTTAATCCGCCCGAAGGTGCGCATACCACTTTGCACCCTTCATCGTAAACAGCGTTGTATTGATCGCAACAATCCGCGCTGAACAAATAAACTGTTTTATTGTTATAACTATATTCATCTACCTGAGCAGGCGGGTTCCATTGGGGCTGCCTTTTAATCGCTTCTATTTGTTGGTTCACGCACGCCGGCAACTGGTTAGCTACTGCCTTTTTAGCACATTGTTCTGGTGCCAGGCTAACAAGTGCCGCTAACAGTATTAAAAGTTTCATACTATTCCATTTTGGGGTGCAATACTTTTGCAAAGAAGCAAAAATTTTACGGTTTTGGAAAAAAGCAATTTTGTAGACCAGATAAGAGTGTTTTGTCGTAGCGGCCACGGTGGCGCGGGCATTAAACATTTCCGACGCGATAAGCTAACTGCTTTTGGCGGCCCCGATGGCGGCGATGGCGGCCGCGGCGGACATATTATTTTAAAAGGAAACAGTAACCTTTGGACGTTGCTGCACCTGCGGTATCATAAAAACGTTTTGGCAGAAGACGGTCAAAACGGAAGCGACAACAACCGCACGGGGCGCTTTGGTAAAGATCAGATAATTGAAGTGCCTTTAGGTACCATTGCCCGCGACGAAGAAACCGGCGAAGTGGAACTGGAAATTTTAGAAGACGGGCAGGAAGTAATTTGGGTGCCGGGCGGCCGCGGCGGCCTTGGAAATTTTAATTTTAAAACACCTACAAACCAGGCGCCGGAGCACGCGCAACCGGGACTTCCCGGCATTGAAGGCTGGAAAGTGCTGGAGTTGAAAGTGCTGGCAGATGTGGGTTTGGTAGGTTTTCCAAATGCCGGAAAAAGTACGTTGCTTTCTGTAATGACGGCTGCCAAACCTAAAATTGCAAACTATGCTTTTACTACCCTTGTTCCTAATTTAGGCATGGTGGAATACCGCGATGCAAAAAGTTTTTGCATTGCCGATTTGCCCGGTATTATTGAAGGCGCCGCTGAAGGAAAAGGATTGGGACACCGCTTTTTGCGTCATATAGAACGAAATTCCATTCTATTATTTTTAATTCCGGCAGATAGCGAAGACCACCGGAAAGAATTTGATATTCTGGTTAACGAATTACAGGAGTACAATCCGGAATTATTGCAAAAGCAATTTATTATTGCCATCAGTAAAAGCGATATGCTGGACGATGAATTAAAAGAAGCAATTGAAAAAGAACTGCCTAAGAACACGCCACACATTTTTATCTCATCGCTTACAAACAAAAACATACAGGAATTAAAAGATTTGCTGTGGAAAACGCTCACCGAAACGCCGCATGCATAAACAAAAAAAGAAATCCAATTTCTGCCTAAGGCATTTACCCTTTTTTAAAGGTTTTGCAAATGCGTTTTCATCTGTTATGTACAAAAAAATATTTCTTTAAACAATAAAACAAACGCACGATTCGTACTTTTTAAAAACCCTTCAAAAAGGGGTAGGTAAAGCCTTTTTGAAGCATCTTACTTTATTTTAAGTACGTTTGCCTTGCACAAAAATTAAGATTATGCGTAAACTTTTGATCACTCTTTTTTTATGCGTCAGCATGCTATTTAAAGCATCGGCAGACGAAGGAATGTGGCTGCCACTTTTGCTTGGCAAGCAGGTGTATAACGATATGGTTAAAAAAGGCCTAAAGCTTTCGAAAGAGCAGCTGTACAGCATGAACAAGGCTTCGATAAAAGATGCTATTGTAATTTTTGGAAACGGCTGTACCGGCGAAGTTGTAAGCAATCAGGGACTTATTTTTACCAACCACCATTGCGGCTACAGCCAGATAGCGGCCGCCAGTACTATAGAGCACAATTATTTAAAAGATGGTTTTTACGCTAAAAACCACGGTAAAGAAATTCCATCTCAAGGTTTATCTGTACGGTTTTTATTGCGGATAGAAGATGTTACAAAAGAGGTGATGGACTCGTTAAAAGGCCTTTCAGGGGCTGAAAGAGCCAGCGCACAATCAAGGGTGTTGAGTGTTATTAATACACGCATGAGCGACGGATCGAAAAACATAGAAACCTTAGTAAGCAGCCTATTTAAAGGCAACCAGTTTATGGCTTTTGTGTACCAGCGCTATACCGATATTCGGCTTGTAGGTGCGCCGCCCGAAAGTGTTGGCAAATTTGGTGGCGATACGGACAACTGGGAATGGCCGCGACATACCG